>JAKAVI010000399.1 GCA_021817355.1 Pseudomonadota bacterium
AACGCCGCATTGAATATCCTACGGCGCGCGGACAGCGCGTTGAAGCCTATCGAGGGGAACCGTTCTAAACGGCCCGGTGAAGCAGGAACCACCCCGAGGAAAGCCGCGTGAGTAGTTTACTCGGAACTCCCGCCATTCAGGACGGGGAGGATATCAGAGTTTCCTTATTCTGACTTCAGCTTCTGGTTTGCCAAACAGGGGAGAATGCGATGGCTACGATCGAGACCGGAACTGGCGATCTTCTTGCCGTTCTTGAGGACGGAGTTCTGACCCTTACGCTCAATCGGCCGGACGCGCGCAATGCCCTCAGTGCGGCCATGAATGCCGCGCTCGCCGAACAGCTAGCCCGTGCCGAGCTTGATGAAAACGTCAAATGCATTGTGCTGACCGGTGCTGGCAAGGGCTTCTGTGCTGGCGGAGATGTGAAGGGCATGGCGAGCCGCAGTGGCAGCGACCGGCCCATAGATGAAGCCATTCACCGTCAGCGCGTCAACCAGCGCGCGACCGCCGGCAAGCTCTACACGCTGCCCAAGCCAACCCTTGCCGCTTTGCCCGGAGCTGCGGCGGGGGCTGGCCTGTCGCTGGCCCTGTCCTGCGATCTTCGCATCATGGCCAAAGGTGCAGTGATGACCACCGCATTCGCGCGGGTAGGGTTTTCCGGTGATTATGGCGGCACCTATTTTCTCAGCAAGCTGGTGGGAACCGCCAAGGCGCGGGAGCTCTATTATCTTTCCGAACGGATCGATGCGGAGGAAGCGCTCAGGCTCGGACTCGTCAACTGGATCTGTGAGGCAGAAGCGCTCGCAGAAAAGACGCGGCAGATAGCCCGCCGACTTGCCGCCGGGCCGTCGATTGCCTACCGCTACATGAAGGAAAATCTCAACCGTGCCCTTGGTGGAGAACTGGATGAGTGCCTTGATCTGGAAGCGACCCATCATGTGCGTTGCGCCCTGACCGAGGATCACAAGGAGGCGGCCCGGGCCTTTGTCGAAAAGCGTGAGCCGGTGTTCCACGGCCGCTAGGTGGTGGCAGGCTCGGCCGGTGCTTAGGGTCGATCTTCCGCGCGGGCCTATCACCTTAGCGCGGCGCAGCGGCTTGGCTATCTTGCGCTGCGCCCCTGTGGCTTGTCCCTCTGCGGGATCAGATCGCGTACTTTAGCCCCACAAGCACCGTCAGCATCTGATTTTGTGCGCCTGATGCCGCGCCCGTGAACGTCGTCGTGGTTCCCGTCGACTGATCCAGCACGACGGTCGGCCCCTTGCCCAAGGTATATGCCTGATACTGTAAGGAACCTAAGATCCGCATCTGCGCGTCTATCCTGTAGGAGACCGCGCCGCGGACGGACCAAAGATGCGCGTGTCCAAACTTATCCCAGTAGACCAGTTGACGCAGAACATGGTGATCTTGATCTCTGGCGTTGACGGCCCAGGGGCTTCCCTTAAGTTCAGCGCCGAGCTGCCATCTGCTGGCGAACGCATAGTTTGCTGAGATGCCGAGGAAGGGCGCGCTGAAGCTCTGGGCATAGGTGCTGCCGAGCTGATTGGCGGGAAAGCTGCCGGATGCATCGCGAAATCCTAGCACGGAATAGGTGTAGGTGCCGCCGTACGCAGCCCATTTGAAATGCGTCCACTGGTAGCCGCCAATCACGCTCAGGCTTGCCCCATCGTCATGGTAGAGACGGGCCTTTAGGTCCATGCTTTCCTGCCATGCGGCCGGCAACCGCGTATCGGGATGATGAGAATGATCGCTCCATTGGGTATAGGGCGCCAAACTCCAGTCGTAATCGTCCATCACGTTGCTCGATGCGATCGCTGTCCACCCGGAAAATCCCGCAGACAGCCAATCGGTCAGCCCGATATCGGCCTTTCCCTTTAAAACGGCAGCGCCATTCACCTGCCAATGTAGCTCACTTAGGAGCCGATGTGTCGTCGGGTCATAGGCCAACTCATTTGCGCTTCCGCTCATCTGCCCAATCCCGGCCTGAACTGTCATGTGCGGCGCCCAGCTCCACTTGATCCAGGGGGACTCACTTTGTGGAATTGAAGCTGCCTGCACCTGTGTGATGGCCTGGACCAACAACACACAAAGGGCTGCCATCGCAGCCCGCACATTGCCCCTTCTCATCGCGCTTTCCTTTTTCCGGGTTGGTTCCAAACGATACGGGCTCAAATGGAAATTTTTTAATACGAGATCTGGCCGATGAACCGCATTTCATGAGGCCAATAGCATTTTCCTGAATTCGGTTGAACGGCCTTGGCGCGCGGCACAACCTGTACCTGTGTTGAAAGCCGACACATGCAACCGGGGTAAAATTCCCTAAGGAGTTTCCCTTCAGGCTTGCCATCGCCGTGCGCCGTGGGCCTGGGCCGGCCTTCGGCGAGGGCGGGATCGGGGCCATCGCTGAGCAGCGTGCCAATGAGGGCAAGGACATCTGGACCAACGAGGCCTTGGCTACAAGGTTGCGGTGGGTAAGAATTTTACAATGGCGGCGCCGTGAAGAGTCTCCAGCAATGAGCGGGTAAGCTTGCCGGAGCGTGTTGCAAGGGCGGAACTTAGTCTTGAGATGTCCGGTCACAGGTTCAATCCGGTTTTGCTCTGGCTAGAGACGACGGCTCCAAATCCCGGCCAGGCTCCATCATTGGAAGCACTGCCACGTGGTCCATTGGCCATATTTGTCCGGCAGGTCGTGCAAATGCGGATACGGCAATGAAGAGCCCTCGGGATCTGCCGAGTGTCACAGGCTGGACGATTTTTCTCCCGCGCGCGGGCAGCAGAGGGGGTTTGCGCAATCGTCATTTTGCCTCCCACCAAGAGGCGTACGTGGTTCAAACCCGTCTCATGCGTCAATCTCCTTGCAAATAGGAGCCCGGATGAGAAACGGAGGGATGAAGGCGGACGGCCGAAATGGCCGCCCCTTCTGGAAGGCATGGGAAGGCCGCGGGTCCTTTCATTCCAGCCACGTCTTATAGGCAGTCCTGCCTCCCCCCGCGGGATCAGCGTTCCGCGTCGACGGCCCGCCACATCTGAGAGATGTCGTCGATCCTGGCTTTGAGGTCAGCGGCAAGTGGCGCTGCCTCCACTGCGGCGAGGCTGTCGGCGAGCTGTTCGGGGCGGCTGGCGCCGATGATTGGCGCCGTGATCGCGGGATGGCCGAGCACCCAGGCGACCGCCAGTGTCGCCAGGCTCATGCCTGCTTCGGCTGCGGCTGTACGCAGCGCCTCGATGGTTTCGAAGGCGCGCTGGTGCCAGTAGCGCGCCTGGTACATCCCACCGGCGCTCCCGAGGGTGAAGCGTGATCCTGCAGGCGGTGGCGCGGCCGACTTGTGTTTGCCTGTGAGCAGGCCTCCGGCCAGTGGATTATAGGGAATTACGGCGATGCCTTCCTCGGTGCAGAGTGGCAAC
>JAKAVI010000135.1 GCA_021817355.1 Pseudomonadota bacterium
TGTCGCCGCGCCTTTCCTCATCATCGCCGCCCGTTCGGCCTTCAGTGAGGTGGATCCGGCGCTCGAGGGGGTGGCGGAAAGTCTGGGACGCGGACGTCTTGAGAGTTTCTGGAAAGTTTCGCTGCCAATCGCCCGGCCTGGCATTTTCTCAGGCTTGCTGCTGGCCTGGCTGAGAGCCTTTGGCGAATTCGGCGCGACCGTGATGGTAGCCTATCATCCTTATTCGCTGCCGGTTTACACCTTTGTTGCCTTCGGCGCAGAGGGCCTGCCGGCAATGTTGCCGATCATTCTGCCCACGCTCGTTGTTGCGCTGGTTGTGCTTGCGCTCAGCGGCGCCGCCTTTGGTTTCTCGCTGCGGGCTGCGGACCTCAAGGTCCCAAGCGAACGGGTGAGCTCTGTACCTTTGCCACAGCCGTCCCGAGCTGCGTCGGCGCGTCAGCCGGCGCCGCTTGCCGTCGACCTGCATAAGCGCCTCGGAAACTTCACGCTGGCCATGACCTGGCACACCAAGGCGCGGCGGCTGGCGATTTTGGGACCGTCAGGATCTGGAAAGTCGCTGACACTGCGGCTGATGTCAGGTCTTGACCAGCCGGACCAGGGATCTTTGACCCTTGGCGCAGAGGATCGTCTGCTCCTCCCGCCGCGGCTGCGGCGGATCGGCTATGTGCCGCAGAATCATGGTCTGTTTCCGCATCTCACCCTGCTCGAAAATCTTCTGTTTCCGCAGGGCGCGACGCCCCTTGAGGCCCACCAATGGCTCGCGCTGCTTGGGCTTGAGGGGCTTGAGCAGCGCCGTCCGGCGCAATTGTCCCTGGGCCAGCAGCAGCGCGTGGCTCTTGCCCGCGCCCTGATGCGTCCGGTCGATCTCGTGCTTCTGGATGAACCGTTCTCGGCCCTTGATGCGCCGCTGCGCTTGCGTCTGCGCGAAGAACTGCGGCTGCTGCAGGCACGGATTGATGCAACCACGATCCTGGTCACCCATGATCCCATGGAAGCTGCCGTTCTTGCCGACGAGATCCTCGTCCTCGCCGAGGGCCGGGTGCTGCAGTCTGGCCCGACCCATGACCTGTTCCGTCGCCCGGCCAGCCGACAGGTTGCCCGTCTGCTTGGCGCGCAGAATCTGGCTGAAGGCGTGGTAACCGGGCCCCGTCACCTCGATGTGGGGGCAGGAACGATGGTTGAAGTCGGAAGCCCGGATCTCGGGGTGGGACAGAAGGTTGGCTGGAGCGTGCCGCCAGCGCATGTGCGGCTGGCGCAGGATGGCCCTTATTGCGGCACACTCTGCGAGGTTCAGCCTGCTGGCGGCGCCTTTGAGCTCAAGGTCAAGGTGGGAGACAACCTCATCTCCCTGCGCGCCGGGGAAGGGGACCATGCGCCAGGTAGTGCGGTACGTCTTGTCATTGATCGGGACTTTGTGCAGGTCTGGCCGCTCTGAGCGTCGGGCGCTTTCAGAGGCAGCCGAAACCTGAAAGCGCGTGGGCCCGTCCTTAAGCCTTGCCCAGCACGGCCTTTACATCACGCAGCAGGCGCTGGTTGGAAACCACATCGGCATCGTCATAGATCTTGCGGATATGACCGTGCGGGCCGACGATTTCGATGGCGTCATTGTGTGCCACGTCATAATCGGGCTTGGCACGGGCCGCGAGCGGATTGGCGACGCTGAGTTGCGGTGTCTGCCCGGGATCGCTCAACACTGCGCTGTCCGCACCTTGCTTGTCCATCACGCGCGCATAGGCAACATGAAAGCCATCGGTCACGACGCGGCGGATTTGGGCGCGGGCGCCAGTGAGATATTGCCAGTGAGGGTCGCGGGGGTCCCAGCCATATTGGGCGAGAAATTCCCGCATCTGCTTTGGCCCGGTGTCAGCGGGGGCAACGTTGAAAGCAACGATCTCGACCTTGGCCCTCAGTCCTGCATCCTTTAGGACATGCTCAAGGCCGATCAGATGTGCGGTGATCAGCGGGCAATAGGTCGTGCAATAGGGAAAGAGGAAGGTCACGATCTGAACTTTGCCGGCGAAGGCCTGTGACGAGACTTTCTGCCCCAGCTGGTTGGTTAACTGATAGCGGGGTGCCATGCCCAGATCTGCGCGTTTGCGGGATTGCTGCCGACGCTGCGCGATCAGGATGCCGGCGACAAAGCCCGCCAGAAGGAGGCTGAGACCCGCGGCGCCAAGTCGGACGTGGCGCAACCATGGTGGTGAAGATGTCTGCTGTGGTGCCATGCGCTCAACCTGCCGCCTTGTGCGACCGCGGAAAACCCTCAAATGCAGTGCAGGTCATGACGTCTTTGTAACCAATGAGTTAGGTTTTGTTCGGAACGCAGCACCCAGGGCCGGCGCGAAGTTCCGGTCATGAGGGGAGGGTTGGGAAGGTCACGCCACGCAGCGAATTCTCATGCGTGCACCAAACCAGGCGGGGGGATGCGACGCGGCAAGCGATACGGGCTGCTGCGGATCTGGGCCCTCACGGTTTTCATCAGGAGGGGTGTATCCTCCCTGGTCGACGCGCGCCGAAAAAGGCAGCAATGTGGAGGTCTGGCCTCATTTTCTTCCTACAGATGGTCTTAAATAGCAGCAGGAGACACGCGTGATACGAACTGGGTTTGCTGTTGTCGTTGGATTCCTGCTGTGCCTGCCGGCAGCGTTCGCTGCGCCTGGCAGCTTCAATGGAACCTGGAAGGAAGAGCTTCAGACGGTCAAGATGGGCGGCGAGCCCTATAGCATCCGCCTGGCCGATGGCGTGTTCACATGTACCAGCTGTGTACCTCAGACCACGATCAAGGCTGACGGTGCACCGCATGCGCTGAAAGCCAATCCCGCGATCGATGCACTGGCGGTGACGGTACTCAATCCGCGCACCATACGCCTTGATGAATTCAAGGATGACAAGAAGGTTGGCACGGTAAAGTTTGTTGCGGCAGCAGATGGCCGCACGGCAACGTACCAGTCGACCAATCTGCAGACGGGTGTGACCGGCAAGCTCACCTTCAAGAGGCTGGGCGCGGAGCTTAAGAGTGCCAATCCTGTCTCCGGTCGCTGGCTTCCGATCAAGATCATCGGGATGTCGAAACGGGCGCGCACGGTCACCTACACGATTGGCGACAAGATGATCGCCATGACCACGCCGACGGGGCAGTCCTATGTCGCGCCGCTCGATGGGCGGCCGGCTGCCTTCAAGGGTGATGCAGAGATCACCAAGGTCTCAGTAACGCTTAAGGGCAACACGCTCACCGAAAGGGATTATCGCGCCAAAAGGCTGGTCAAGCTGACGATTTCTCGGCTGTTGCCTGGCGGCAGGACCTTGAAGGTGACGTGGACGTCGCCGCCACTGCACCACTACGGCAGTTACGAGATGACGAAGGAGGAGACCCTCACCCACAAGAGAAAAGCC
>JAKAVI010000335.1 GCA_021817355.1 Pseudomonadota bacterium
GTCCATCGGGATCGGGCAAATCCTCGCTCTTGATGGTCGCCGCCGGGCTGGAGGCGCCCACGGAGGGAAAGGTCGCGCTGGCCGGCACCGCGCTTGGCGCTCTGGATGAAGATGAGCTGGCGCGCTTTCGCGGCAGCCATGTCGGTATCGTGTTTCAAAGTTTTCACCTGATACCGACCATGACCGCACTCGAGAATGTCGCGGTTCCGCTCGAGCTTGCCGGCCGACGCGACGCCTTCGCCTGCGCGCACCGTGAGCTTACCGCTGTGGGCCTGGCCGCGCGCGCCGCGCACTATCCAGGCCAGCTGTCGGGTGGGGAGCAGCAGCGCATCGCCTTGGCGCGGGCCATCGCACCTCACCCCACGGTACTTTTTGCCGACGAACCTACTGGCAATCTGGACGCGGCAACAGGTGAGGTCGTTGCGGATCTGCTCTTTAACCTGCATCAGCAGAGGCGTACCACCCTTTTTCTGGTAACCCATGACGAAAGCCTTGCGGAGCGCTGTCAACGCGTCCTGCGGCTGAAGGACGGCGCCATTGTGGCCGACGAGACGAGGCGACCTTAAGACTGTTCCGGCAACCGCCGTCAACATTGCAAGCAAGGAAATCCTGTACTTGCGCAGGTGGCCTTTCATCCTTCACCCGCGGACCATCCCTGAGGCGCAGGGATGCTGCGGTTCAGCCAGGCATGCTGCTCGCGGCGCAGCCCTGAGCGCCGTAACCGGGATCAGAAGGCGGACGGTAGGGCCATGCCAGAGGGTGGCACTGGCCCCATTTGCCACAAACAAGGAGCTCCCAGCCGGACAGAATAGCACGGGCCAGAGCACATATGGCCCCGCCCTTAAGGCTTGCGCAACATCACCCAGAGCGGCCACCTGCTCCACTCCTGGGGTGTGGCAGCGCTGCGCGAGGAGCGCAAGATGAACCGGCTCCTGTGCGCCTTTCGAATCGGGCGTCGCCAACTGCGTGGCGGCCTCAGCGGGCTCGGTATATTTTTCGCCGCGCTGCTGTTCGGGGTGGTGGCCATCGCAGCCAGCGGTTCACTCTCGGAGGCCATTTTGACCGGACTTGACCAGCAAGGCCGCGTGCTCTTGGGAGGAGATGTTTCGGTCAGCCTCGTGCATCGGCCGGCAACCCCGCGTGAGCGGCGGTTTTTTGCCTCATATGGACGGGTCTCTGCCACCACCACAATGCGGGCGATGGCCTATCATCTGCCTCAGAGTCCAACGAACCCGCGCACGCTCGTCGAACTCAAGGCGGTCGATGCCGCCTACCCGCTCTACGGCAAAGTCGGGCTTAATCCCCATCTGCGCTTGGCACGGGCGCTTGCCTGTACCTCCACCTCTTGTGGCGCTGTCGTTGAACAAACCCTGCTCGCCCGCCTCGACCTCAAGACTGGCGATGATCTGCGCATAGGTGCCCAGAGATTTCGGGTGAACGCGGTATTGACGAATGAGCCCGACCGTATCGCCGACGGTTTCAGCCTCGGGCCTCATGTTCTGGTGTCGAACAACGCCCTGGCCCGAACGGATTTGATCGCGCTGGGCAGCCTTATCGATTATCACTACCGTGTTGCCCTTGATGCCGGCAAGACAATTGCGGGTTTCCGGCGCGCCGCCAATCAGCACTTTGCCAGCGCGGGCTGGCAGGTGCGTGACCGGAGAGATGCGGCACCCGGGCTCAAACGCTTCGTCGAACAGATCACGATGTTTCTGACGCTGGTTGGTCTGACCGTATTGGCTGTGGGTGGCGTGGGAGCAAGTCAGGCCATCGCGGCATTCCTGCAGCGCAAGGGCACCGAGATTGCGACCCTCAAGAGCCTTGGCGCCGACGCTACCCAGATCTTTACCGTTTATTTTATGCAGATCATGGCCATTGCCACAGCTGCAGTCCTGTGTGGCGTCGTTTTGGGCGCGCTGCTCCCGTTCGCGCTCGACTTCGGCATGCTCGTGCCATGGCCAACCAACCCATCGGTCTACCCCAGCCCGCTGCTGCTGGCAGCATTCTTCGGGCTTACTGCGGCGGCCGGATTTGCCATCCCGCCCCTCGCCGGTACCCGTGCAATCACACCTGCCAAGCTGTTTCGCGACCTTATTACCCCAGCGCGCAGAACCAGACGGCTCGCTTATTTTCTTACTGCTGGCATCTGCGCCGGGGCGGTCATCACGGTCGCGCTCCTGCTCGCACCTCAACGCAATTTTGCGTTCGAGTATCTCGCGGGCATTGGTTTGGGTCTTCTTACGCTGCGCCTTTGTGCCGAAGCGATCAGATGGATATTGCGCGTCCTGCCCCGCTTTCGGCGCCCCCTGCTGCGACTTGCCTTTGCCAATCTCACCCGGCCGGGAGCTGCCACGACCGGTGTCATGGTCGCCCTCGGCCTAGGCTTGACCCTGCTGACGACAGTTTCACAGCTCAACAAGACAATCCAGAACCAGGTGGTGGACAGCCTTCCGGCGACGGCGCCAAGCTTCTTTTTTATCGACATCCAGCCGACTGAGGCAAAAGCCTTCGACGCTACCATCCACACTTTTAAAGATGCACGGGATTACAAGCGTACGCCGATGATCCGTGGACGGATTACTGCCCTCAATGGCGTCGCCGCCGCCAGTGCCAAGGTCGCATCCCAGGCACGCTGGGCGCTTTCTGGTGACCGCGGCATCACTTATGCGGCGGCTGAGCCGAAAGGGACAATCCTGACGGAGGGCAAGTGGTGGCCAGCGGACTACACGGGACCGCTGCGGATTTCCTTTGATGCGGCGTTGGGCAAGGCCATGCACCTTAGCCTTGGCGATACGCTCACCGTCAATGTTCTGGGTCGCGAGCTGACCGGTACCATTGCCAATTTTCGTAAGGTGAATTTCGCCAATGGACAGCAAAACTTCATTCTAATCCTGTCGCCCGGCGTCATCAACCTGGCTCCTCACGATTATCTCGCAACCGTGCGCGTCCCGGCACACGACGAGGAGGCGGTATACCGCGCCATCACCAATCGCTTTGCCAATGTCTCAACGGTCCGGGTGAGACAGGTCATCACCACCATAGACAATCTTTTTCAAGAACTGGCGCAGGGTGTGGAGGCAGCTAGTCTGCTAACAGTCCTCTCCGCCCTGCTTGTCCTGGCGGGCGCCATCGCAGCCAATCAGCGCGCCCGCCTCTATGAGGCAACCGTCCTTAAGGTGCTGGGCGCAACACGAAGCCAAATCGCCGCGGTCTATCTGCTCGAATATGCTTTCCTTGGCTTGCTGACAGGAGTTCTGGCCCTGGTGGCGGGTAGCGTGGCCGCCGCGCAGATCGCGCGCCATGTGCTCCACGTCCCCTTTCAATTCGATCTCGGGGTGGCGGTTCTGACCGTTGTAGGCGGTGGCCTCGTGACGCTGATCTTTGGTTTGGT
>JAKAVI010000001.1 GCA_021817355.1 Pseudomonadota bacterium
CCAGCTGAGCTGGCTGTGTTTTGGCCGAGCCAGACCTTCCTCTGCAAAGCGGCGCTCGGCCGCGATCCGGCCAAAAATCGGCGGCTCCCGGCCATTTCCAAACAACCGCACCGTCCTGGTGATGAGCGCAAGATAGGCCGCATTGCTGCCTCTGGCCACCGCGAGCGCTGAAAACGCACGATCCGCAGCCATCAGGCCTTCGCGTCCGCCCGCCTGCGCTGCAGCGCTGGATATCATCCCGAACAGCGCGATCACGCCCATCACGCGTTTGAACATGGCGGAGTCCTCATGCTCTATCCGGGCGACACGCTGTCCCTCCCGCAATGCCGATCTTAGACCATAGCGTTACGGCGCGAACAGCGCCCGCCGCCAGGCGCAGGCGAGCCTGCATAACCAGTCAACGCCTCGCCCGCGCGCCCTTGACGCCACATTATCGATTTCCGATAGTAAAGAGGTGGCAAGCTTGAGTGTCAGCAATGAGGTCTGCCGCGTGTCATCGCGCCCTGTCTGTCAGGTGGCCGGCGACAGCAGCGCACGGCGCAATCCATGGCAGCAGATCCCATCGCGGCTCGGGGTCTGAGGCTCAGTTGCACAACAATCCGTGCCGGACCGCTTCGCGCGCATGAGGGCTCGGTTGCCGAAACTGTCGCGCACAGTGCGGGCAGGTCTTTGCGCCATGATCGCCGGACTCGGTGTGTCCGCAGCCAGGGCCCGAGGCGCGCAGAACGAGGCGCCAGGCTTCTTTGCCCGCCTTGCCGCTGAACGCGACCGGCTCGCGATGGATGGCATTTCCTTTGGCGGCTTTCTTCAGGGCGACGCTTCCCACGTGTTCTCTGGCGGCCTCTCCCATCCCCTTGGGTTCGATGCCCAGAGCCTCATCGACCTCTTTGTCAAAGTCGACACCGGCAGGCTCCTGGGCTGGCCAGGTGGGACGCTCTTTCTCGATGCGCAGAGCCATAGCGGCCCCAGCGTCGTTCCCAACCAGGTTCCGGCGCTGGCGGATCCCGACAATATGGACGCCGGCCCCCAGACCTCACTGGATCGCGCCTGGTTCCAGCAGGCCCTTTTCGCGCATAAGCTCCGCGTGCGCCTTGGCCTCATGTATGTCGATGACCAGTTCTATACTGTGCCCTTCGGTCAGAACTTCGTCTCGCTGGATTTTTCATCCGACGCCTCGATCAGCACCTTCGTGCTCCCCACCTATCCCAAGGGCGCATGGGGCGGCGATGTGTTCTATGAGCCTGATCACGCCTTCTCCTTCTCCCTCGGTGTGTTCCACGATCGCGAGACCGAACTGCCCTATAACCCGGGTGGCGCGCTCATCGTCTCCGAAGAAGCGCTGCGTGGCCACTGGCAGGGCCTGCCACTCAAGCTACAGTTGGGCGCCTGGATCGATACCGGTCGCTTCCAGCGCTTTGCCGGCGGCGTGGTCCACCATGCCGCCGGAGCCTATCTCGTGGCGAGCGCAAAGCTCTGGAAGCCCCAGCACAGCGCTGATCGGGGCATCGGCGTCTTTCTGCAATATGGCTCGGCGCCCCCCTCCGTCGCCGCCGTGGACGCGCATTTTGGTGTTGGCCTGGTCTGGACCGGCCCCTCCGCCGCCCGTCCACACGACGAATTCGGCATCGCCTACAGTGACAGCCTGCTCTCGCCTCAGGCCGGCTTCCGTCACAGTTTCGAAAGCGAGATCGAAACCTATTACCAGTTTGATGCCGCACACGGCTTTACGGTGCAGCCCGACCTCGAATATTGGCAGCACCCCGGTGGCGGCAATACCCCGCCAACGCTCCTTGGCCTTGTGCGCGTGATGCTGAATTTCTGAGAGGTGGCGGTTCCCTACGCCCGTCCCATGTAGCTTATCGGCCTCTCTGTCAGATCACCTTACGCCTCACGTCCGGCGCGTTTGCTCCCGCGCCCCTGGCTTTGCACCCTACCGCAGCAGCGCAGAATCATGATCTGATCGGGTTTCTAAGACACCACCCCACGACATGAGGAGCACGCCATGGCGGGCATGGCCGCAGCCACCGGCAGCATCGAGGCCGATTTCGAAGTTCTCGAGGCCATCGGCCGACAGGTCGAGGCGATGATCGACGCAATGCTGCCCCGCGGCGAGATCTTCAGGACCCTGCGCCAGTGGCTAACCGGCCATGGTGAATTGCCCGAAGCGGGCGAAGTCCGCCTTTGCCTCATGACCATGGCCGCCGATCTTGAACTCTTTACGCCTTCGGCAAGCGGCGTGACCGCGGTTGATCGCCATTGCAACAAGGTCGCTCCCAAAACCCCGACCGAACGGGCAGCTCTCGCCGCTCTGGGCGCCGCCCAATTCCGGCTGGTCAGGATCCTTGGTCGTGAAAGCCAGGGCACGGTTCGCCTGAAAGACCTCGTCACCGACGAAACGCTCCTTCTGCTCGACGCCTATATCTCTCCGGCCGCGGCCGGGCTGGACGCAGCGATGCGACTTTGCCCCCTTCCCAGCGGACGCCATGTGCTCATCTCGCCCCTGTTCGCGCTCGATGAGACAACGCGCCTTGCCGCGATGAAATTCGCCCGCCCCGGCAAACCCCTCGGCCACCGCTGTGCCGCCAGCCTCTACCGCGATGTCGCCCGCCGCGGTTTCCTGCCCGTGCCACAATATGATGCCGCGCTCGATGCTCCGGCGCTTGCCGACGAGGACGGCGAAACGCTTGAGACCGAGGTCGAACGCCTGGCCATGCGCTGGATCGGCCCTGAGGGCACAACACGGCTCGAGGCACTCATCCTGGAAGCCCGGCAGCTCGCCTCGGTGGAAGATCTGGTCGATGCCTGCGGTCATTACAGTCAGGCCGGGGCCCACGCCCCTGAGGGGCTGAAGGCGGCGTTTGAACGGATCGCGGCGCTGCAGGTCGAGACCATCGTTCAGCGCCAGCGGGCGGGTCTCCAAAAGGACGCCGACGCTCTGGATGCAGCGGCGGCCCTCATCGCCCATTTTGTCGCCCAGGGCGCGATGGCCGCCAGTGCCGCCGATCTGTTGCAGCGGCTGCGGCTGCGCTGGTCGGCGAGGCCCGCGTCGGGTTCCGCCCAGACCGATGCCGCTGCCGCGGACCTTGAACGGGTGATCCAGCGCATTCAGGCGCTGCGGGCCAAAACGGTCGAACGTGGCTGCACCGAAGAAGAAGCCATGGCCGCTGCGGCCAAGGTCGCCGAACTGCTTGATCGGCACGATCTGAGCCTGGATGAGGTCTCGCTTCGCAACTCCGATTGCCTGGGCGTGAACATCGCCACTGGCCGCAAGCGCCGCGCCCCGATTGATTCCTGCCTCTTGCCCCTCGCCCGCTTCTGCGACTGCCATGTCTGGTCGGAAGAGCATGCGGACGGCACGCTGCACTACACCCTCTTTGGTCTCAGACAC
>JAKAVI010000404.1 GCA_021817355.1 Pseudomonadota bacterium
GCGCTTGCGACAATCGGCTTTGAGACCTTCGGCTTTGGTGGCGGACGGGTCGATGTCTATGAACCCGACGAGGCTACATATTGGGGCAAGGAAGACACCTGGCTCGGTGATAAGCGTTATCAAGGTGACCGCGACCTCGAGAACCCTCTTGCCGCCGTGCAGATGGGTCTCATCTATGTCAACCCCGAAGGCCCGAACGGCAAGCCGGATCCACTGGCTGCGGCCAGGGACATCCGCGAAACCTTCAAGCGCATGGCGATGGATGATGAGGAAACCGTCGCCCTCATCGCCGGGGGGCATAGCTTCGGCAAGACCCACGGGGCAGGCGACCCCAGACTCGTTGGGCCAGAACCTGAGGCTGGCCCGATCGAACAGATGGGACTTGGCTGGAAAAGCAGTTTTGGCACAGGCAAGGGCCGCGATGCGATAACTGGCGGGCCGGAAGTGACCTGGACCAGGACGCCCACAAAATGGAGCAACAACTTCTTCGAAAACCTGTTCGGCTATGATTGGGAACTGACCAAGAGTCCTGCAGGCGCCTACCAGTTCAGAGCAAAAAGTGCGGAGGCACTCATTCCCGATGCCTTCGACCCGTCGAAGTGGCATGTCCCCACCATGCTGGTCACGGACCTCGCCTTGCGCTTTGACCCCGCATACGAAAAAATCTCCCGCCGCTTCTATGAACATCCCAACGAGTTCCAGGCCACCTTCGCACGCGCCTGGTTCAAGCTCACCCACCGAGACATGGGTCCGCGGGCACGCTATCTCGGTCCGGAGGTGCCACAGGAAGAACTCATCTGGCAGGATCCACTTCCTGCGCGCGATCACAGGCTGATCGATGCCACAGACGTCGCCGCGCTCAAGACGAAAATTATCGCGTCCGGCCTGTCGATACCAGAGCTTGTCTCCACGGCATGGGCGTCGGCGGCGACCTTTCGCGGTTCGGACAAGCGCGGCGGTGCCAATGGCGCGCGCATTCGCCTCGCGCCACAAAAAGACTGGCAGGTCAACCAACCGGATCAGCTGGCCAAGGTGCTGAGAGCCCTCACGGATCTGCAGCAAGTATTCAACGGTTCGGCCAGCGGCGGCAAAAAGATATCTCTCGCTGATCTGATTGTCCTCGGCGGTTCCGCTGCGATCGAAGCTGCCGCACACAAGGCCGGGTACCCGGTAACCGTTCCGTTCGCGCCGGGACGCACGGACGCGTCTCAGCAACAGACCGATGTGGCCTCCTTTGCCCATCTTGAACCCGTCGCGGACGGCTTTCGCAATTATCTCAAAGCCAAATATACCGTTCCGGCCGAGGAACTTCTGCTCGACAAGGCGCAACTACTGACGCTTACTGCCCCTGAGATGACGGTCCTCATTGGTGGCCTGAGGGTTTTGGGTGCCAATTATCGGGCATCACCGCATGGGGTTTTCACAACACGTTCTGCAACATTGTCTACGGATTTTTTTGTCAATCTTCTAGACATGACCACCGAGTGGCGGCCAACGCCAGACGAAGACTTGTTTGAGGGATTTGACCGTACGAACGGTAAGTTGAGGTGGACTGCTACGCGGGTTGACCTCATATTTGGTTCAAATTCTGAATTGCGAGCATTGGCCGAAGTCTATGCTGCAACCGATGCCCACGAGAAATTTGTCCATGACTTCGTGGCAGCGTGGAACAAGGTCATGAATGCGGACCGCTTTGATTTGGGATGATGGCAGGCGCGCGCCCCACGGCAACTGCGTGGGGCGTTTGCCGACCCTCCTTCGAGTTCGGGCGGGTCGGCGCTGGGTAGGGGACGCGTACGACTTGGTTCCTCTGTCATGGCGATGTGAAATCTGGCCTTCTGTGTAACTATCCGCTTACAAGATTGAACCATCAGCACACCATCTCGGCGTTAATCGCCCACTGACGAGGCCATTGCAGACCGATCAATTTAGCCGCGTGCGCTTTTGCGCGTGGCCAACCCTAATCAGGTAAAACGCGTGCCCGTTAACCCCGGTTATAGGTTGAGCCGCACGTAACAAAATATGCCGTACCTTGTGGTCTTGCCGCACGCTCGGATTTGGTATCAGCCGCGCAAAACGCGCGGTGACCAGCGGTGCGGCGTAGGATGTTCCGGTAAAAAGTGCATAGCCTTGCGGCAGTCTGGCGGCGCGGACGTCCACGCCCACAGCGGCGAACCGGCAACGATTTAGATTTGCGTCAATTTCAAAATGCCGCTCGGTATCAACCGAGGTTACACAAATCACGCCCGGATAACCCGCAGGGTAATTTGGCGGCGCTGCAGGTCCATTATTCCCAGCGGCCGCGACAAGAACATGCCCGGTACCAATGAATGCCCTCACTGCCGCGCTCAGCAACGCATTTGGCGGTCCTGAGAGGCTGATGTTGGTGACTGCAACCCCTTTGCCAGCAAGCCAATTAAGCGCACGCGTGATGTCAGCAGCGCTGCCGCCGTCCGCGGCTCCCCCATAAACGTCGGCAGCATATAGGCTGGCACCGGGAAGATAACCGGAAAACTCTCTGCCCTTGCCGACAAGGAGCGACGCGATGGCGGTTCCGTGAGGGGTCGGCAGTGAAGTCCCATTTCCGGCAAAACTGCGCACGGAAATCCTGGCACCAGTCAGCGACGGATGCAGCCTGTCGATCCCTCCATCAATCATACCCAGGACGATATTGGTTGCCGGCAGTGAGGCAGATTGCGGCATGGAGATTACCGGGGCCTGTCCATCGCCAGAAGGATTATAGATAGTGGAATAGTCAAAGTCCCCTGCCGGATCGGCATGACGTAATAAAGCCAGGGCGGTAACAGCAGTCATGCCTTTTGGTACCGCCAAGGTCACGCTGAGAAGACCCAATGCCGATAGGTGATCTTTATGAACGATGATGAAATGCAGCCGTCGCGCTATCGCGAGGTCTGCGCTTTTGGGGGCTACAGCCAGAAGTTCTCCGCGGACAATTTCATTGCCATGATCATCGTGAGCAATCGCGCGGGAGAGGATCACCGGATCCGTCGGGCGGCCGACAAGGTCACGTGTCGCGGCGCGAGCAATCGCGCTCTGTGCTTCAGCAGGAAGCTCTGATAGGCGATCGAGGGAGGATGTCGCGCCATGAACCGCCGGCAGATGTGCCACGGGGCTAATCCCGCTGCCGATCCCCATGCCGGCGCCACCAATTCCCAAAGGCGGTCCGGCACCAGCTCCGCCCGGCGGTCCCCCACCGAAGCCACCCGGAGGCCCTCCACCGAAGCCACCTGGAGGTCCCCCAATACCTGCTGGAAATCCGCCAACTCCTATGGGCAATCCCATTGGAGGGCCAGCTCCAAAACCCCCACGCGCATGGGCTCTGACCGCAAGGGCGGCGATCAGGACAAATGCCAAAACATAAGGAC
>JAKAVI010000296.1 GCA_021817355.1 Pseudomonadota bacterium
GATGCCGGTACTTCTGGCGGCAACTGCAGCGCTTTATCTTAAGACCTCGCCGGTGAGCCCATTTTATCTCGCGGCCTGGCTGATCGTGCTCTATGCGGGATATTCGATGATGATGCTCTCGCTGGCCGCCTGGGCCTCGGTGCTGGTCGTGGAATATCACGCTCGTTCGCGGATCTATGGCTGGCTCTACACGATCGGCATTTTGGGCTCGGTCGCGGTGCTCTTGCTGCCGCAGATCACTGCAACACTGTGGCCGTCGGCCCCGGTCAAGGGCGTTCCCCTGATGGGCTGGTTTCTGCTTTTGTTTGTGCCGCTGGCACTGGGTTCGACCGCAAGTTTCGCCCATGAACCCGAACGGCCCTATACGGGATTATCCGATCGGGTATCACTCAGAGATTATCTGGCGCTCTTCATGCGCCCGGAAATGCGGCGCATCCTCTTTGCCGTGCTCTTCTGCGTGATGGGCCCTGCCATCACCGCACCGCTTTATATCTTCTTCTTCGAGCAGGCGCGCGACTATACCGCGACCCAGACCAGCTGGCTGCTCATGCTGTATCTGGGGGCAGGATTTTTTGGCCCACCGTTCTGGATGCGGGTCGCGCACCGTCTCGGCAAGCATCCCACCGTGATCGTTGCGAGTGTCTGCTACGCCGTGACCCAGGCCTTCCTTCTGATGCTGCCGGCAGCCCATGTTGCCGCGATGTCGGTGGCGATGTTTCTGGTGGGCTTTGTGGCGAGCTCCTTTGTCTTTCTGCTACGGGCCATGGTCGCTGACGTCAGCGATGACGTCATGCTTGAGACCGAGAAGAATCGTACCGGCCTGCTTTACGCGCTGGAAACCAGCACCGAGAAAATCGGTTCAACCGTGTCGGTGGGGATCGCCTATGCGCTGCTGCCGTTATTCGGATTCAATGCCGCGGCAGGCGCGATCAACACCGCGCACGCGATCTGGGGCCTTGAGCTGTGCTATCTGGGACCGCCCTCTCTCAGTGTCCTGATCGGCGGGCTGGCCATGTGGGGCTATAAGCTCGATGAACGGCGTCATGCTGAGATCCGCGCAGCGCTCGATGCCCGCAAGCTGTCGGAAACTTCCCGGCGTGAAGAGGCACCTATATCCCTGCCGCAGCAGGCGGCGGGAGACTGAGCTGAGAGGGCACGAGGCAAAACGTTGAGCCTGAGCGAGCGGTTTGCGCGTTGCGCCGAGACTGCGGGGGCGCGGGCCTTGTGGTTCGGGCATGCCGCGTCGGGGCAATCGGGCCCCGGCCGTGGGGCAGGGCCTCATTGGCCGCAAGCAACCAGGAAGATCCGGCTGCAGCAGTGACCCAAGTCCCCTGGGGTCACTCCGTCCTGTGGCAACAGGCGACACGCAGAATTGCCAGCGAAGTCTATCTGCGCCACTTCTTCTCGAACGCCCAGACGTCCTCAAAGCCGATCAGTCTGCAAAAATTATTGAAATCCATCATGGGGACGTCTGCGGGGGCGCCATCCAGGTCATCGCGCAATCGCAAGAGCGCAGTTTCCATGGCGGTGGCAGCGACGAGACTGGTCAGTGAGGGATAGATGGCAAAGGCAAAGCCGATCTCGGCAAGCACGTTGCCCTTTAAAATCGGCGTCAGGCCGCCATTGGCCATATTGGCCAGGACAGGCTTGTCGAAGGCCGTGCAGACCTTGCGCATCTCCTCTTCGTTATGGAGGGCCTCCGGGAACAGAATATCGGCACCGGCCCTGGCATAGGTATCAAGCCGGCGCAGGACGCCATCAAGCCCCTCGGACTGCCGGGCATCGGTGCGCGCGATCACAAGCATGTCCTGGCGGGCATCGACCGCAACCTTGATCTTGTCCGCCATCTCGTCGGTGGGGATCACGCGCTTGTTTGGCGTGTGGCCGCATTTTTTGGGAAATTCCTGGTCCTCAAGTTGAATGGCGCAGACCCCGGCCGCCTCATAGCCCCTGACGGTATGATGGACGTTGAGAAGCCCGCCATAGCCGGTATCGGCATCGGCGATGACGGCGCCCTTGGAGGTACGCACCAGCGTCGTCATGCGCTCGAGCATCTGGGTGTAGGTGGCGATGCCTGCGTCAGGCAGGCCCAAGGCCGAAGCGGTCAGCCAGTAGCCGGTGCCGTAGACGACATCGAAGCCCACCCGATTGGCGAGGACTGCGGTTATCATGTCCTGGATACCTGGGACGACGAAGAATTTGCCGGTGGCAAGTTTTGCGCGAAGTCGTGGGTCAGACATGTCAACTCCTGGACCGATGAGACGTGGGACAACTCCCGTACGAAAGCAGCCATGAACCTTCTGTATCCGCCTGCACCGCGCCCATCATTACGCTCGAACAGAAAACACATTATGCCAGGATGGCAAGAACAGGCATGGTTTGCCCGCCAGTGGCCGGCTGCCACCCCGGCAAGAAATTTTCTTCGTGGGAAGCAAACTCATGCCCCTTCGCCTGGCGGGGGACAGGCATGTTATCTCCGTGACGATGCTTTGCGGATTACAGAAAGCGCTACGGGTTTTTGAAATAGCTCCCATGCGGAGCTTGTCCGTTGCGGGATAGATGTCCTGAAGCAGATGGTAAGGGATCGTACAATAAGCCTGTTGCTCAGGCCTCCCTAGGGGAAGTAGCTCAAGGGCGCGCTGCACCGGCATCGCGGTCTCAAACTCAACCAGTGTGTCTTGGTTTTGAAATTTTGCAAGTGCGTCATACAACAGTGCCAGGTGCTGTCCTTATTCGGACACGTGGCAGGAAAAATTAGAAATATCTGTACCCGCCTCGTCGTCTCCCAAGACTTGCCGTAGCCTGCACCAGCTAGGGGCCGATGACCGCTGAAAGTATCATAAAAATGATGTACAGAGCCGAGCGCGAGGTTGGAAGCGAGCCGCAGGACGGGTGATCTGTGGCCAAGCCGAGATGCAAATTTTTAGAGCTAGGGCAACGTCCTGTTGAGTTAATCAACGCAACCCTTGGCACGGAACTAGAACCGGGAAATGCGATCCTTACCGTGCGTGCGCATGAACATGTAGAGGCTGATCATCCTGACGAATAACTTATCATCATTGAAATTGTGCCGCTGCTGATTGTTCAGCCGACCTATATAGGACCGTCACCACGGCAAAATCAGGCATTTTATTTATTCGGCCGTCTTGAAGTTGAAAGCGTCTAAGAAATCATCCTGGCTAGGGTAAACATGATCCAGAATCGGGTCAGAATTTATAGCGTGCAGTCCGCACATAGACTGCATGAGGACACCGTGAGCGTCGGCATCCAGCACCGATACGTGTTTTCCAAAAAAATAACCCCCCCCTAAACTCCTACCCCATCTACACATCTTTTTTGCATTTCCCTTTGATTTCAATGGGTGCACTTGATTCTCTTGG
>JAKAVI010000165.1 GCA_021817355.1 Pseudomonadota bacterium
CGGCAAAATTTGCCGCCTGGAGGCCGCACCCGGACATTTCTGCCGCGACAGGGCGTTGCCGAGTTGCGCGAAATCGAAGGTAAGCAATTCGTAAAGCACCGACTGGCACGCGATATGCCTTCGTACCGGCAGGGACAAAAGGTCCCTTTGAGCAAAATGTTCTTCAAATTGAGCCAGAACGGAGACACGAATGATCAGTATCAATACCAACTCCAACGCCATGACAGCGTTGCAGTACCTCAACGCCACTGAAGCTCAGCTGAGCCAGACCCAGCAAGCGATTGCGACCGGCCTCACCGTGGCCAGCGCCAAGGATAACGGCGCTGTCTTTGCCATTGCCCAGAACATGCGTGGCAGCGTGGCCGGCTATCAGGCGGTGACCAACAGCCTTAACCGCGGCATGTCCACAATCGATGTGGCCATGAGCGCCGGGCAGTCGATTTCCGATCTGCTGATCCAGATGAAGCAGCAGGCGCTGGCTGCGTCTGACACGTCGCTGAGTACCTCTGACCGCGCGGCGATGAACGCCAACTTCACAGCGTTACGCGATCAGATCTCCACGATCGTCAGCAACGCCTCGTTCAACGGCTTCAACCTGATCAACGGGTCAGTCACGAACATTACGGCTCTGGCTTCGTCCGATGGTACCCGTCATGTCACGACTGCGGCACAGAATATGTCTCTGTCCGGCACCATCGTGACCCTCAAGTCGACGGGCAACATCTCTACCCAGGCGGCGGCCTCTACCATGGTTGCCACCATCCAGACCTCGCTGACCAACGTCAACGCGGCTCTGGCCAACTTGTCCGCCGGCTCGGCGAAGTTCTCGGTACAGGCGAACTTCGTCTCGCAATTGACCAATGCCCTGAATACCGGCATCGGCAATCTCGTCGACGCCAACATGGCGCAGGAAAGCGCTCAGCTCACCGCGTTGCAGACCAAGCAGCAGCTCGGTGCGCAGGCTCTTGCCATCGCCAATCAGGCACCGCAGATCGCGCTGTCGCTCTTCCGGTAAGACTGAGTGCGACAAGGGGTGCATCCGCACCCCTTGTCCTACTCGCCGGAGGGGACGATGTGATCGTCCCAAGGCACGTGGTAGGTGGGTCAAGAAGTTGTCGGACGGAGGTTATGTCGGAAAATGGTCGACACGATCTCAAATACAAGAGGCATCGGCCGCGGGGCAGCCCGCTACGCACCTTCGTCCGCGACTCCCCTGGAAAGTCCAAATCCGGTTGTGGCGGCCACCGCCAGCAACGAGACAGGACCCGAAGGCAATCCGGGCGATCATCCGTCACACTCTGACCGGCAAGGTGAGGAAGAGGCCAACCCCATGCGCCTGGAGGTCCGGGAGGATCCGCGCGATGGTGAACTTGTCTACCGCTTCATCGATCCCATATCAGGCTCTGTGCTGCGCGAATGGAATAGTCGTGATCTTGGCCGGCTTCGCGACTATATGCGCAAGGCGCGAATCCATCTGATCGACACCAAAATCTGAATCACGCGACCTCAAGTGCAAAGCGAAAACGGCGCGGACCGCTACGATAGGCACAGGGCTTGCGGGTTTCATCAAGCTCGAGTGCGGACAGCATCAGCTGGCAAAAATGGCTGCCGGAACTATGCCTGTGGGTGAGGAGCCCGAGCAGAGGGGCAGTGCAGCGGTCGACCTCGACCCTGAGCCGGGTGTGGCCATCATCAAGCTCCGCCCAGCCTTCGGTCATGCCAAGGCCCTGGGAGGCTGAGACCAGAAATGACACCGGTGCACCATGCTCGATCGTCTTTCCGAACAGGTCGAAGCGTTCGGCAACCGCTCCGCCATTATGCGTCCTCAGTAACAGCTGCGGCCAATCAAAGGCATCGGGCAGAAGCGTGACGTGGCCGAGGCGCAACACGCCCTTGTCCCAGTCTGACCAGTGAAAGCGCAGGTCAAACTCGATGCGCGGACGGTCTGCTGAGAAGGTGAGGGTTTTCTCGATAGGCCCTTTGGGTGTGTCGATTGCCGTCTGCACCACCACACTTCCGTCACGATCACGCCAGTGGAACACGTCGCACCATTCCAGATCGGTGATCTTGGGTTCGCCGGGCGCTTCGAAGACGCAGTCACCGGTGTACCAATCCGCCTGCAGGCTGATGTCGCTGAAAGTGCCATGAGGAATGCTGCCCACAAGCGCGCGTGGTCTGTCACCGAAGCGCGCGTAATCGAGGCAAAGACCCCGCCGACGGTCAAGCCGGCAGATGACATGATCCGTGGCGATGTTGATGTAGCGGTTGATTGCGGCTTCGGCTTCGGGAAGCCGCACCGGATAGGCACCGCTACTCTGAGCCGACCATTTGGCTTCGGCCGCACGCAGCCGTGTACAATAGGCCTGCCAACGGCGCTCGGTCAGGTGAGTACGAAAATCGCTCGCCCACAGATAGCACAGTTCCTTCCAGTCCTCCGCGGCCGCATTGCCCTCAACCAGGCCGCGATAAACTCGCTCACAGGCAGCATTGATGGCGGTATTGTCGCGCCCGGTTACCGCCCAGCGCGACAGATTGTATTTGCGCTGCTTCTTGACGGGAACCGGTGCGGTGGCGCTTTCCAGACGCATCCTGTGGCCGCCGCCCTCCCGCCCGATGAGCTTCAGCGCGTGTGACGGGCCGATCAGGTTGATCCCGGCCTGAGCCGTGACGGCGCCAAGCGCCCGCTCAATGCGCTCCCATTCGCTTTCATTGCCAAGCGAAGTTTCGCTGCGAAAGCGCCCAGGACGAAAATCAAAGATTTCCGCATCGCTCGCATAAAGGCAAAGTGCGCGCGTCGCCAAGGACCGGCGTATGCGCACATAGCGCGTATAGGCGGTCAGCGAAATGTCCCCATGTGCGTAGCGCTGCAATTGCTGGAAAGCTGCGGTGTCGGTCCACAAAAGGGCAATTGTGCGCCCGTCGGCGCCTTCGGCATATTGCGGCAGGTAACGCCGCTCGCAATCCCATTCCGGATGATGCGCCGAAGGATTGTCCCACTCCATCAAGATGGCATGGTAGCCGGCATCGAGATAATGCCCGACCAGCCCTGCAGAATAGGCCTGTTCATTGACCAGAGCGACCTTGGGACGCACGCCAAGCAGGCGCTCATACACCTGGTTGCCGTGGTCGAGATTTTCCGCAACAACCCGCGCTGGCACCAGGGGGCCGATCATCTGGCTGTAACCGGATCCGATGAGTTCGATGCGCCCTTCGCCGATACGCTGCCGGGCCGCCTCGATCCATGATGGATCACGAGCGGCGATCTCTTCCAGAGTGTATCCGCTTGCTTCCAGCCCGATATGGGGATGCTTGTCGCTCAGTCGCAGAACGGGCCAGTAGCATTTGGCTATGACCTCGTCCCTCAGCTCCTCCTCGATTGAGGAAAAGGCGATGTTAAGGTGGAAAAAGGCAAAGACCCGCAGCCAACCGGCGCAGGCTTTGGCATCCTTGTGCTCTTTGAGCGGCGCATTCATTGGGTGTGGATGCGCAGGCAGGCCAGCGCGTCATTAGCCGCCTTGAGGGCGTGCTCGCGACTTTGTCCTTTGGCGAGAACCATGGCGGCAGAGGGACGCTTGTTACCCGCGGCCGCAATGATATCGCCGGTGCGCGCGGTGATGACGACGTCCTCGACACCGGCAATGGCGCGGGCCTCTTCGGCACCCTCGATCGACACGATGCGGCCGGGTGGAGGAAAGGCGTAGCGCTGGACGACCGGGATAAGATGCTTGGGTTCGGCATCCCTTGCGGTAATGGTTTCACCCAGGGCCAAGCGCAGGGCGCAGCCGACAAAATCGACGCCAGTATTAAGAGGTATCTCACGCGTGCAGAAAAATCCGCCTGACAGTCTTGCAGCCAGTTCAATGACATAGGGATTGCCCTGATGGACGACGATGTCGCCCTTTACGGTGCCATTGCGGATGCCGAGGGCGGTCGCCGCGCGATGCACCACGTCCTTGACCTTGGCCTGCTGAACGCTCGGAAGGCGGCTTGGCAGGTCACCGCCATTTTCGACGAAGTAAGGTGCAAAGCGCTCGAGATACTCGTAGTTGCGATCTGAAAGTCCGGGGGTGAAGGTGTGGCCGTCGCAAATCAGGCTCTCGGTGGAAAGCTGCGGTCCCTCGAGGTATTCCTCAACCATCACCCGTTGGCTTGGTGAATGGGCGCGGGCAAAAAGAAAAGCCTCGGAGAGATCGGCTACCTTGGCCAGGCGCTGCACGCCGCGCGAGCCGCGACTGTCGACAGGCTTGATGACAAGATCAGGTCCGCGCTCGATCGCAATGCGCTGCAATTCCTGCAATGTGGCGATTTCTTTGAACCAGGGCACCGGTACGCCGGCAGCAGCGAAGCATTGTTTCATCGCCATCTTGTCGCAGGCGAGGCGGGCGCTCTCGCTGCCCACGCCGGCAAGCCCCAGGCGTTCGGCGACACGCGCCGTGGTCAAGGGGGCGTCCGCCGCCACACAGATCACGCCGTCGATCCTGCGGACCTTGCGGCTGAAGCGTTCGGCCGCAGCTGCGGTTTCCTCGGGCCCATAAACATCGGCAAGAATGCAGCTGTCGGCAAAGGCAAATCCCGGCGCCCGCGCATCGCGGTCTGACACCACAACGAACAACCCCATCTGTTTGGCCCGCCGTGCCGCTTCCGCCGCTTCAATGCCCCCGGAGATGATGAGAATGCACTTGTCCATCAGAAATAGAGCCCGCCATTGACGTTGAGAGTTTGCGCGGTGATGTAACTGGCAGCGTCCGAGGCAAGAAAGACCACCGCGTCGGCGACGTCCTCAGTACGGCCAAGGCGCCCCAGAAGAATGCTTTCGGCAGCCTTCTGCACACTTGCGGCGCTCATGCCGGACGCGGCCATATCGGAGGCGATCAAACCCGCGGCAACCGTGTTGGAGCGGATCTGATGGGCTGCCCCGAAGCGGGCGATGACCTGCGACAGGGATATCAGCCCTGCCTTTGAGGCCGCATAATGCGCTGTCCGCGGGCCGCCATATTGTCCGGAGACCGAACCGATGTGAACGATGGCACCGCCGCCGCTCGCCTTGAGTAACGGCAGTATCGCCTGACAGACAAAAAACGGCCCCTTAAGATTGGTGGCGAGGATTTCATCCCAATCGGGTTCTGTGATCTTGTCAAAGTCCGTCGGCTTGTTGATACCGGCATTGTTGACGAGGATGGAGACCGGGCCGAAATTGCGCGCGGCCTCGGCCATGCGCGCGATGCTGCTCCTGTCGGTTACCTCGAGGGGCACGGCAAGCGCCCTGGAGCCCAATGCCTCGATGGCGCGCGCGACACCAAGGGCCGCCTCCTGCTGCTCGCGGAAGGTGATGAGCACATCTGCTCCCGCGGTCGCCAGCGCCAAGGCAATAGCCCTGCCGATACCACGACTGGCGCCGGTCACCACAGCGGTGCGGTTGGCGAGCGAAAAGCTGCTCATCGACCACGTCTCTTGGACTTGCGGGCAAGGACGGTTCGTGCCGCCCGGGCGATCGCGTGCGCATCCAGTCCAAAATGAGCGGCCAGTTCCTCGGGCTCACCCGAGGCGCCGAACTCGTCCTTCATGCCGACAAATTCGATCGGGCAGGGATGACGGGTGGCCAGAGCTTCTGCCACCGCGCTGCCAAGACCACCGTGAATGTTGTGATCCTCAGCGGTCACGAACGCTCCGGTTTGCGCCGCGCAGCGCGCCAAAAGCTCGCCATCTATCGGCTTGATGGTGGCCATGTTGACAACACGCGCCGACACTCCCTCCTCGCCCAGCATCGCCGCTGCGTCGAGGGCGCGGGCAACCTCAACCCCCGCTGCCACCAGCGTCACATCATTGCCATCGCGGATGATCTGTCCCTTGCCGATTTCAAACCTATGATCATCATCAAAAATCCGGCGGGCTGGACTGCGGCCGGTCCGCATGTAGCACGGCCCTTGATGAGCCAGGATGGCACGGGTAGCCAGACGCATCTCCACGGGATCGGCGGGCGATATCACCGTCATGCCAGGAATCGCCCGGAACGCGGCAAGATCTTCTAGGGCCTGGGCCGAGCCACCATCGGGGCCAACATCAATGCCCGGATGGCTGGCGACGATCTTGGCGTTGCGCTGTGCATAGGCAATGGAAAGCCGCGCCTGCTCGATGGCGCGAAGACAGAAGACGGCGAAGGTGGTGACCACCGGAACCAATCCTACTGCGGCCATCCCTCCGGCCGCCGCCATCATATTCTGTTCGGCGATGCCGAACTGGAAAAAGCGCTCCGGATGGGAGGTGCGGAAATGATGGGCGCCGGTGCCGCCCGCAATGTCGGCGTCAAGGACCACGACGGCGGGAAACTCGTCGGCCAGTTCGGACAAGGCGCGTCCGAAAGCCTCGCGCAAGGAATCGCCAGTGCTCGCAATCAGGGAGGGAGCCGCGCTCATGCCAGGAATTCCTCGATCTCGGCATCGGCACTGCCAAGGGCCGCGAGGGCCTCCGCAGCTTGCGCGCGGGTCAGTTTGACGCTGCCATGCCAGGCTGGAACATTTTCCATGTAGGGTACGCCCTTGCCCTTTATGGTATGGGCAATGATCAGGGAGGGCCGCCCCTGACTGCCCCCGGCGCGGCGCAAGGTACGCAGCAGGGCCTCCTCGTCATGACCATCAATCTCGGCAACAGCCCAGTCGAAGGCCCGCCATTTGGCTGCGAGGGGCTCAAGACGCATGATGGCATCGTTGCGGGCATCGCTCTGCAGTTTGTTGTAGTCGATGATCGCGCAGAGATTGTCGAGACCATAATGGGCGGCGCACATCGCTGCTTCCCATACCTCGCCCTCCTGCAATTCTCCGTCGCCAAGCAGCGCATAAACCCGTGCGGAGCTCTTTTTCAGACGCAAGCCCAAGGCCATGCCGACGGCCACCGAGATGCCCTGACCGAGGGAACCTGTCGAGGTTTCAACCCAGGGCAGGTCGATGACATGGGGGTGGCCCTGGAACGGACTGCCAAGCTTGCGCAGGGATAGTGCCGCGCGCGGGCTGCAAAAGCCAAAATGCGATGCCACGGCATAAAGCGCCGGTGCAGCATGTCCTTTGGACAGCACAAAGCGGTCGCGATCTGCTTCGTTTGGTTCATCTGGCCACAGATTGAGCTCGGCACCGAAAAGCGCCGCCAGGATATCTGCACAGGACAAGGCGCCACCAGGATGCCCGGAGCCAGCGTGATAGATGGCCGCTATGGCATGCTTGCGGGTGAATGTCGCCGCAGCGCGGACCTGCACAGTAAGCGTATCATAGGGGCTTGCCGCGTCGGGCCGGCCCGCTTCGAAGACGTTGAGCCCCATAATCCCCTCTTTCTCAAGCCGCCACCTGAAGGCGGGCACGACCGATCAGCTCGCCATAGGTGAGGATCCGTGCGTTCGGTGCGAGCTGGCGTACCGTGCGAGTGATTTCGTCTGCAAAACTTCGGGACATCACTACCACCACGTCCGGAGCGATCTCACTGATGGCCTGTGGTGGCTGGACGCGAAGACCATGGCGCTCGGGCAGATGCGCACCCAAATGGGCATCGATCAGGCCGGCGAGCAGGGACGGCGTGAGGCCGCCAGAGCTGATAAGGGCATCGAACAGGCGGCCGGCACCCCAGATCACGACGCGCCCCGTGCTCAGGCGGGCAATCTCTGTCGCCACGGCAGTCAGCGCTGCGAGGTTCGCGGCGCGATTGCGGCCATAGGCGGCGATGCGGGTCTCTGCTTCATACACCTCGCGCGGGTCTGCTGCCGAGGTGTATGCGGGCGCACCCGCCTTGACTGCGACGAGCAGGAGATTTTCACGATCGCCCGCCTCAGGTGCTTCGATGATCTCAAAGCCCGCGGCACTGACCATGCGCATCAGCGTGCGCGCTGAAAAATGATAAAGATGCTTGTCGATGAACCATTCCTCGACCACATCCTCGGATTCCAGCAACGCGGTCGATGGTGCGTCAACCACCAGCAGGCCACCGGGCTTGAGTACGCGCCAGTGATCGGCCAGCACCTTAGCCGGAAAGGCAAGATGTTCGATGGTGTGGCAGCTGTGGACAATGTCGAAGCGTTCGTCGGCCAAACGGACGTCTTCGATGCGGGCGCAGACAAGTTCGGTCCGCGCCAGGTCATCGATAGAATGCGCGACGCGCGTATCCGGCTCAACCGCAACGACGGTCGCGCTGGCGGCGACGGCGAGGAATTGACGGGTAAAACTGCCCCGGTTGGAACCTACATCTAGAACCTCCGCCGGCGCCGCAAGATCAGCATGGCGCCGCAACGCAGCAATGGCCTGAGCCGTACGAAAGCCCTTGCCATAGCGGATGTTGCCCCAGTCCGCAGCGCCAGATGCCGTGGCCCCGCGCCGAGGTGCCTGGTCGATCCGTGGCAGCGACTGCAGCAGGCCACAATGGCGACAAAGATGCACGGTCAGATCCCGCGCGGTACCGGCAGCGCGATAGACAGGCTCAAGTGCCGCCTGTTGGCACAACTCGCAGCGTTCGCTGGTAGTCAAGGCTGGCGTCCTTTAGGCTCTCATTCACCATACTGACGCTGGCAGCGTTAATAATTCACTACGTATTCCGTTCGTGCGTCATAGCCCAGGCGCTGCATCATGGGCGCGGCAATGCGCGTAAACGCAGCCGTTTCCGACGGACTGAGAAGCTGATCCTCGGGACGATTGACGTTGTAGGGACGCTGGAACAGCGCGACGAGATCCGGGCCTTTGCGCAAGCCGAGGAAATCGAGCAGGTCATAAAGTGTGTCGGGCTTTTCGTGGAGGTCCTCGAGGCGTACGAAATGGTGTTGCGCCGCTGGCAGAGACGCCAGGCCATCAAGAATGACCTGATTGACTTCGCACCAGTGCCAGGCGATGCGCTCGAATTGGCTGAAACGGCCGAACTCAGCGCCCCAGCGACTACCGCTTTTGGCCTGTGGCCACCAATACTGCTTCTCGGGCGGGGGAGCAGGCACGCAGGTGGGAGCAAGCAGATGGCGGGCGAGGATGAGGCTCGAGCGATCATCATAACATTCCGCTCCAAGCTTGCGGAAATATGAGCCTGTGACTTTCCGCCCGTCGCGGACCAGATGCACAAATTTGGCCTCAGGCAGGAGCGCCGAGAGTTCGGGAATGAGCCAGGACAATTTGTTGGAGGAATCGCCCCAAAACTTCCTCTGGCAATAGTGCACCGCCGCGCCATGGGTCTGGCGCAATACCTGTGTGGCCTCGGCGTGGGAGATCAGGCCATGATATTTGCGCACGGCCAGCGGCTGAAGAATCTGCACCATGTACTCATGATGCATGTCGACAGGGCCTGCCGCGAGGAGCGCCTTGTGCAGCATCGCGGTGCCCGATCGTCCGCTGGAGACAATGAAGAAGGCCTGGGTGCTCACGGCCGAACCGCAAAGATGATGGCTTCCCGACCCAGTCCAGCGGCGGCAAGCGCACGGTAGAAGCTCCGGCGAACCTCGTTGAGGCCCTTTTGGGCCAGGGCGAGGTCAAAGCGCTTGCGCCGGTTGTGGCAGGCGCGCCCGAGTGCCGAATCCGCAGTGTAGTCCTCGCCCATCAGCAAGAACATCTCCATCGGAAAGCTGGTGTGCCGTTCGGCCACCGTAAAGCCCAGCCGTTTGAGGACAGCCGACAGCGACGAAAAGTCGAAATAATTGAGATGATGTGGCGGAGCGACCCACCAGTCTTGCAGGCCCTGTGCGGTGGCGGCGATCTGCAGTGGCGAAAAGTCATTGGGAACGCCGACCACCAGCACTCCGCCGGGCGCCAGGAGACCGTAGGCCGCAGTCAAGAGCGCGATCGGGTTTGGTACATGCTCGAGAACATTGTTCATGTGCACGACGTCAAAGCGGTCAAGCTCGCGGGCGCGTTCGGTACTGAAAAAGCCCTGATGGACACGCAGTCCAAGGCTGCGGGCATGGTCTGAGGCCTGCTGTGATGGCTCAAGACCCTCGCCCTTCCAGCCGCGGGCGCAGGCAGTCTGCAAAAAGAACCCTGGACCGCAGCCAATATCGATCAGGCGCCGCCGCGAGGCGGGCAGGAGCTGCTCGAGCACTTCCAGCCGATCGTCCTGGCTGAGCTGGGCCCACTCCTGGTCCTCGCGTGCATGGGTCAGATAGGTGGGCTTTTCGTCGCTGTAGTAACGCTCGCGATACTCCGCGCTCAACTCGTCGGGGGTCGGCAGAGGTACGGCATGGGCAAAACCGCAAACGGCGCAGGCGATCACGTCATAGCCGTTGTGGTTTGCCAGGGCAGGGCCGTGATGATCCTGCCACGCAATGGGGTCTGGGCCGGACGCGTCCATCTTCATCATTTTTGACCCTCGTTAACTGCTTCTTAGTCATAGGCCCTTTAGAAACCGTTAAAGCCGCGCTCAGGGCGATTTGCCATGCGTAGACCCCTCTTCATTGCCGAAGCCTCATCCAATCATGGACGCGATCTATCCCGCGCTCTTGCCTTTGTCGACACAGCTGCTGACATCGGCTGCGATGCGGTGAAGTTTCAGCTGTTCCGCATTGCCCGCATGTTCGCGCCGGAGATCCTCAGCCAGAGCGAACAGCATCGGGCGCGAGCGGAGTGGGAATTGCCTCTCGCTCACCTGCCCGCCCTGGCCGAACGCTGCCGCGAGCGCGACATTGCCTTTTCCTGTACCCCCTTCTATGTGGAGGCGGTGGCGGAACTTGCGCCCTACGTCGACTTCTACAAGATCGCGTCCTACGAAATTCTGGTCCAACCCCTGCTCGCGGCGTGCGCAAGGTCGGGCAAGCCCGTTGTCCTGTCGACCGGGATGGCGAGCCTGAGCGAAATCGATGATGCGGTCACGACGCTGCGTGCTGCGGGCTGCGCCGACCTTAGCCTTCTGCATTGCGTATCGGCCTATCCCACACCTGTTGATCAGGCCAATCTGGCGGCGATTGATACCTTACGCCAACGCACCGGCTGTCCGGTCGGCTGGTCCGACCATACCCGTCGTCCGGCGGTGATATGGCGCGCTGTGCAACGCTGGCAGGCGGCAGTCATCGAGTTTCATCTCGATCTGGATGGGGCTGGCGCCGAATATGCTGCCGGACATTGCTGGTTACCCGATGAAATCGCACCGGTGATTGCCGGGGTACGTGAAAGTCTGTTGGCCGACGGCGATGGCCGGAAGGTGTCGCAGCCGTGTGAACGCGAAGACAGCAACTGGCGTGCCGATCCTTCAGATGGGATGCGGCCGCTCAAACAAGTCCGTTCCACATGGGGAAAGGCTGCGTGAATCCTCTGCCTCCCGAGCCGCGGGCAGAGCCCAAAATCGTCGCCATTATTCAGGCACGCATGGGTTCCACACGCCTGCCCGGCAAAGTGCTGCGCCCAATCGCAGGCAGGCCGCTGCTTTGGCATGTGGTGCACCGGCTGCGGCGTTCGCGCCTGATCGGTCAAATCGCCATTGCGACCTCGGTCAATCCTCGCGACGATGCCATTGTCGAATTCGCCAAGGAACAGGGTCTGGTCGTTGTCCGTGGTCCCGAAGACGACGTGCTTGCCCGCTTCGCGCGTGCTGCCGATATGCTCGAGGCCGACGTAATTGTGCGGGTCAATGCCGATGCGCCTTTCATCGATGCGGGCTTTGTCGATCACCTGATCACAGCCATGCTTGGCGAAAACGCCGATTATGTTCTGCTTGAAGAAGGTGCTGTGACGGCGCATTGCGGAGTTGATCCGATGAGTCGGCGGGCTTTGGACAAGCTCATGATGGACGCACGCGACGACATGATTGCGCGCGAGCACGTGACGGGATATTTCAAGCTGCATCCCGAATTTGTTCGTATCGCCCGCGCCGCACCCTATCCGGCTCTGGCACGGGATGGGACGCGTCTCACCATCGATACGCCCGATGATCTTGCCTTCGCCGATATCGTCCATGAACGGCTGGCGGCGAAAGCCGGGGAAGCGGTTCTTGCGGATCTACTGCTGCTGCTGGAACGGGAGCCTGACCTGCGTGCGGTCAACGCACATGTGCGCCAGAAGCCGCTTGATGCCGGCGGTCTGTGCCTTATCCGCTGCGATGGTGGGGGGGCATATGGGTATGGTCATGTCAAACGCATGGTGATGCTGGCCCGGGCATTGCGCGACCACCAAGGTGTCGGCGTTGTGTTTGCGCTCAAGGGAAGCACCGATGCGTTGGCGCCGATCCGCACTGCAGGCTTTGAGGCGACGCAGATATCAGGCAATGACGAAGCGGCTCTGGCCGGACTAATCGCCCAGCACAAGCCTGAGATGCTGGTCTGCGATTTCCGAGACGGGGTTGAGGGTGCCGGCCTTGACCGGCTCAAACGGCAACTGCGCCTGTGCGCGGTCATCGACGATGCCAGTGACCGCCGCCTTGCAGCCGATCTTGCATATTTTCCGCCGTTGCCGAGAGCCCAGGCGCTCGACTGGAGCCATAGCTGCACCATTGTGCGGATGGGCTGGCAATGGACAATTCTCGGTGCCCGTCCGGTAAGCCGGCCGAACCCGGACCGCCCGGGCCTGCCGCGCCTTCTGGTCACCATGGGCGGCAGCGATCCTAAGGGCCTGACCTTGCGCTGCGCGCAGGCCCTGGCGCGGGATGATATCCACTTTCGCGCGCGGTTCGTCATTGGTCGCGGCATCGCCGATGGTGCGCGCCTGGCAAAGACGATCGTCGGCTTGTCGCCGCAGTTTGAAACCATTGAGGGTGCTGACGACCTTGGACCTGAATTTGCCGGGGCGGATGTCGCGCTCTGTGCCTTTGGCGTAACCGCTTACGAGCTGGCTGCCAGTGGCGTGCCGGCCCTGTACCTTGGTCTGACTGAGGATCACGTGGCTTCTGCGGTGGCCTTCGCTGCGGCAGGGATGGGCCACAATCTTGGCCTTGCCGATGCAGTTGGCGACGAGGAGATCGTGGCAGCCGTGCGACGGCTTCTTGGCGATGCCGCTTTGCGCCGGCAGATGCGTCACGCCGGTTTGAGCCGGATCGATGCGGATGGCGCCGAACGCATCGCTGCAGATATTTCGGCACATTTTGTTCAGCGGCGTTCACCAACTCGCCGCTACGCCAGCTAAGGCGGCACACCCTGTTTTCAGGTCAGCGCTTGCACCAATTTGGCGAAGCACCCTGACCAATCCCCGGGGGTCTCGGGGCCGATCAGCCGCGCCGCTGGCGCGAAGGGTTCATAATCGGTTCCGAAGCTGGTCCAGCTCGTGTCATAAAGAGGTTTGAAGGTCCTGACGCCGCACGCGGCGGCCATCCAGCTAACTGCGGTCGGCGCGCTGACCATTACCTCAAGGCAGGATAGCAATGCGGTGGTCCGATCCAGTTCCTGCTTTTGATCAATGCCCGCAGGCACATGCAGCCTGCGCCCGCTCAGCTCCTGCAGAGCCGCAATTTCGTCGTTCTGCGCGTCGTATTGCAGGCAGATGAATTCGCCTGCAGTCACGCGCATCAGTTCTGCCCAGGCGGCAAGGGGCGCATATTGCAGCGCCCGTCCGCCGCCCAGCTTGCCGCTGCGCCAGCAAAGACCAATGCGCCTGCCAGGGGGTAGGCCCTCACACCAGTCCTGCCAGCGTCTCTGCTCGAGGGGGTCGGCTTTAAGATAGGTATGGCAGTGGGGAAACGAGGCCAGATCAGGACGCAGAAGGCGCGGCAGACTGCCCAGTGCGATGGCGGCACTTGCACCACCGCGTGGCGCCAGCCAGTCATAATGGGCTTCGACGATGCCTTCGCGCCCCTGCCACTTTGTCGGATGCACGTCGACATCCGGAAAGCTGCGGGCAAAGAGAGGCCTTAGGCGATGATCGCATTCAAGCAGAAGCCGGCCGCCCTGGCGCCTGGCCTGGTCGCAAAGCTCCGGAACGAGGCTGGCAAACATGATCTGGTCGCCCACGCCCTGTTCGGCTGTGATCAGGAGCCGCGCGTTCCTAAGCGTTCCTCCAGACCAGGGCACAAGCCGATGCAGCGGACGGGGGCTTTTGTGGGGCAACTTCAGGCGGGCAGCATAATCGCGCCAACCGGCTTTCAGGTCACCCTTCAGTAGGTGCAGGATGGCCCGGTTGAGGCGCGCAGTGTGCTGGTTGCGGTCGCGACCAAGAATTCGGTCATAAAGTTCCAGCGCGGCGTTGATCTGCCCTTTGTCGGCCAGGCAGTCAGCAAGATTACCCAGAGCAGGGGCAAAATCCGGCACCAGTGCCAGCGCCTCGCGAAAGACGCTTTCGGCTTCGGCAAGACGGTTGAGCTGACGCAGCGCAATGCCCAAGGTCACCTTGAGTTCGGGACAATCATTATGGCGCGCGACCCAGGGGCGAAGCAGCGCAATCGCTGCTTCCGGCTCATTGGTGTCGCACAAGAGCTGGGCAAGGCCATTGACCGCCTCGATACGGCCGGGTTCGAGGTCAAGCACCTTGCCGTAAAAGCTGCGGGCGACAGCGGGCAGGCCAAGGCTGCGGGCGGTCCCGGCCAGCGCATAGAGAACCCCTGGATCATCGGGCTTTTGTGCCAGCGCCTGCTCGAAGGCTGCGATCGCCTCGCTATGGCGACCGCGCTCGGCAAGTTTAAGACCGTTCTGATAGGCGGTTAAAGGCATGACCCTTCTTTAGGGCAGGGAGTTTAAGACCCCGTTAAGCACGGCGTTTAGCAATACCTTAATTACGCCGCGGCACAATTGAGCTCATGGTGAGCCAGATTTCATTTACGACGATCAGTGCTACATCGCTGATCAGCTATATGAACTCTCAGCTGCAGACCTCGAGTCTGTCGTTGACCTCTGGCTCGACCTCATCTGCCACCGGGACTACGGGGACGACTTCAACCAGTTCCCAGAATAACCCGCCGTGGAACAGCCCAAATACCGCCACGAAACAGGCGCGTGACGCCCAGATCATGGCGATGACCAACTTCCTGAATACGAGCAACGTCCCGCGTTCAGCCGGAAGTACCACCGCAACCAAGACTGCACAGGACAATCAAAGGCTGTTTTCGCTTTATACGGCGTTCAACAATCTGTCCTATCTGGCCGGCATGAGCATGCGTGCGGGCGTTACCTCCGGGCAGCAGACAGGCTATAATACGCGCTTCCAGCAGGGACTGAGCCAGGTTGAAAATTACATCTCCTCGACCAATTTCAACGAGCTCACTCTGCAGTTGGGCAAGACCCAGTCCTCGGTAACCAGTAGCGTCTCGGTTCCCTTCGCCCCCTTTTCCTACCAGGGGGGCACCATCGTTTCGGATGCCAATCTGTCCACGGCATTGCCCAATCTCAGTACCCAGCAAAGCTTCAATATTGCGGTACAAAAGGGCGGAACCGTTACAAACGTCGCAATCAATCTGGCCAATGTGTCAGGCCCCCTGACGCTTGATAATATCGTTGCCTACGTCAACCAGCAGCTCGCTGCAGCAGGCTCTTCCTCGACACTGTCGCGGGTCATGACGCAGGGCTCGATCAATGATCCTACCAAGGCAAGCTATGGCATCGCCGTTACCGAGGCTCCCGGCGAATCGCTGACCTTTTCCAGCGCCGGTGCAACACCGGCTCTCTATCTGGCTGGCTCCAGCGGCAGCTCGCTGTCGACCTCGACCGTTTCAGGTTCGCAAACCTATACGTCAGCGGCCAATCAGCAGGGACGCCTCGTCAAGCTCAGCAATCTGAGCACAACCTCGACTCCGCAAACCGGATTCAACGACACCTTGTCGCCCACCAGCGGCACCTCAACCACAACGGCAAGCGCGGTCGACAGCAACGGTAACATTTATACGATCGGCACGGCGACCGGTAGCTTTGGCAATGAACTCATCCAGGGCAGCCAGGATGTGGTACTTAGCAAGTATGATTCGGCCGGCAATCTGCAGTGGACCAAGCTCCTGGGCAGCGCGGGCAGCGCCAACGCCTATTCTCTGGCGATTGATGCGAACAACAATGTCATCATCGCCGGATCATCGACTGCCAATCTGACGCCCACGGGCATCGCCAATGGCAATGCCGACACCTTCGTTGCCAAATATGATACCAATGGCAATCAGCAATGGGTACAGCAGATCCCGACGCTTGCTGCCAACGGCGCCAATAGCGTCAGTGTTGATGCCAGCGGAAATATCTACATCGGTGGTCAGGTCACAGGCTCGATCGGTTCTGGTCAGACCAATGCTGGCGGTCAGGATGCCTATGTTGCCAAACTCGACGCCAACGGAAACATCCAGTATGAGCAGCAGTTTGGTACCTCCGGCACCGACGCGGTGCAGGCCACTGCGGTCGGCAGCAATGGCAGCCTTTACGTTGCCAGCGTGCAGAACGGGCAAGCCATTCTGTCCAAATATGCGAACGGGGACGCCACACAGCCGCCCGTATGGACCGAAGATCTGGGAGCGCTGGGTACGGGCGGCTCGATTGGCGGCATCGCCCTGGCCAATGGCAAGGTTTACCTCTCCGGGACCTCATCGAGTACCAGTCTGACGAGTGGTGGTACGGCGACCGTGGTGGGAAGTCCTTCCGGTGGGCTCGATGCATTTGTTGCAAGTTTCACGGATGCCGGCAGTACCGTTACCGCCAATACGCTCACCTATGTTGGCACATCGGGAACTGATACCGCCGGCAATCTCACGGTCGATTCGGCCGGAAATGTCTATCTTTCCGGAACCACAACTGGCACCTTTAACGGCCAGACCCGCAACGTGCAGGGAACCCAGAACGCTTTTGTCGCGCAGCTGTCGGCAACCGGCACCGTCAACTGGGCGCAGCAATATGGTGGCGCCAGCGGCACGTCGACGGGCGCCAGTGTCGTGCTTGATCCGACGGGATCAAGCGTACTTGACGCCCTGGGGTTACCTCGGGGTACGATTGATATCAACCAGTCAGTTGATCTGACCTCGGCAACCACCTTGCGGCCAGGCGATTCCTTTCAGATCCAGATCACCCGTAACGGTACCTCCAGTACACAGACGATTACCGTCGGTACTGGCGAGACGCTGCAGTCTTTGGTCGACAAGATCAATAACGCGATGGTGTTTGCCGGGTCCGCGTCTGTGACATATGTCAATGGCGGCAATGGGCTCAAGATCACTGTCAACAAGGGCGTGTCTGCCAAGCTGATCGCCGGACCGCAGAATTTTGATGCCTTGGCCCGCCTTGGCATTGCAGCCGGGACCATCTCCAATTCCGCCACGAGCACGAGTTCTTCAAGCAGCACCAGCTCCAGCCCACCGGTATTCGGTCTTGGACTAACCGGCTCGACGCTGGATATTTCGACCTCAACCGGTGCAGGTGTTGCCAAGGCGGTCTTGTTCAATGCCATGAACGAGATCACCAACGCCTACCGCCAGATCAATGCGCCTCCCGCAACCCCGGGTAGCACCACTTCCACGCAGAACCAGGGATCGGTCTCCCCCACTCTTTCCAACCAGATCAGCAGCTATCAGCTGGCCCTTTCTCTACTGGGGGGCTGACCCGACTGGGGCCGGTGATGGAGCTTCGCGTCGGCGGAGCCGGTGGCAGCTTTTTTTGTACGACACCGCGTGCAAACCGGTCTAAATTCGCCCCATGGTGAAGCTCAATAAAATCTATACCCGCACCGGTGACAGGGGTACCACAGCCCTTGGCGATGGCACACGCTTGCCCAAGCACGCATTGCGGATCGAGGCCTATGGCTCGGTCGATGAAGC
>JAKAVI010000143.1 GCA_021817355.1 Pseudomonadota bacterium
GCACCACGGCACGGTGGCCACCTCAAGGGTCTGGTTTGCGCAGCTATGACCTATGGGTCTAAGACCGGGACGCAATCCTATCGCCTCCGAGGGTTTCATGCGTACCGATCAACCGCGGGAGATACGGCTTTCGGACTATCGTGCTCCGGATTTTCGCATTCCGCGGATTGAACTGAAATTTGTTCTCGACCCGGCCCGGACGCAGGTGACCGCCCGTCTGGAGGTTGAACGTATCGGCCTGGCGACGGCGCCCTTGGTACTGCTGGGGGACGGGTTGAAACTTGTCGGACTTGCTCTGGATGGCAGGACGCTCCCGGCCGACACCTATATGCTCGAGGACGAAGACAAAGCGCTTGTGATTGCCGCGGTTCCGGATCGCTTTTGCCTCGAGATCCAGACCGAAATTTCACCACAAACCAATACGGCCCTTGAGGGCCTTTATCTGGCGCGGGGCATCTTCTGCACCCAGTGCGAGCCGGAAGGCTTTCGCCGCATCACCTATTTTCTCGACCGTCCCGATAATCTCAGTGTGTTTACGACCCGCATAGAAGCACCCAAGGATCAGCTTCCGGTTATGCTCTCGAATGGCAATCGGGTCGAGCATGGAGAACTTTCGGGCGGGCGTCATTTTGTAGTCTGGCACGATCCCTTTCCCAAGCCGAGCTATCTTTTTGCCCTCGTCGCCGGTGATCTGGGAGTTGTCGAAGACCATTTCGTTACCATGACCGGACGCACCGTCAGTCTCTTCATTTATGTCGAACACGGAAATGAAGACCAGGTCTCCTATGCCATGGATGCACTCAAGCGCGCCATGAAGTGGGACGAAGAGGCCTATGGTCGCGAATATGACCTGGACATCTTCATGATCGTCGCCGTTTCCGCCTTCAACATGGGCGCCATGGAAAACAAGGGCCTCAACATCTTTAATGACAAGCTGCTTCTGGCCAGTCCACAAACTGCCACCGATGCCGACTATGAACGCATCGAAAGCGTCGTCGCGCACGAATATTTTCATAACTGGACCGGAAACAGGATCACGTGCCGTGACTGGTTTCAGCTCTCCCTCAAGGAAGGTTTGACGGTTTACCGCGATCAAAGCTTTTCCGCCGATATGCGCTCGGCCGGTGTCAAACGCATTGGCGATGTCCAGTTGTTGCGGGCACGCCAGTTCCAGGAGGATGCAGGTCCGCTCGCCCATCCCGTGCAGCCGCAAAGTTACATTGCCATCGATAATTTCTATACCGCTACAGTTTACGAAAAAGGCGCCGAAGTCATTGGCATGCTGAAGACGCTTGTGGGTCCTAAGATCTACCGCAAAGCGACCGATCTTTATTTCGAGCGTCATGACGGACAGGCAGCAACGGTCGAGGATTGGGTGCGCTGCTTCGAAGACGCCAGCGGGCGGAACCTGTCCCAATTCCGCCTGTGGTATGGGCAGTCCGGCACACCAGTTGTCGAAGCTGAAGGGGCATATGACGCCCCATCCCGGCGCTATACCCTCACCCTCAAACAGAAGCTGCCGCCAACTCCCGGGCAGCCAAACAAGCAGGCCATGCTTATCCCTCTGCGCCTTGGACTCATCGGCGCCTCCTCTGGCGCGGCCCTGCCCCTCGCGCTGGACGGAGAAAATGCCCGTGGCCCCCTTGAAAGGGTTCTTGAGCTCTCCAGCTTCGAACAAAGTTTCGTCTTCAGAGACATTCTGGAACCGCCATTATTATCTCTGGGCCGCGGTTTTTCGGCGCCCGTGCATGTGCGCACCCATCTGGGCCGCCAGCAGCGGGCGGTACTGATGGCCCATGACCCGGACGATTTCAATCGCTGGGAGGCCGGCCACACTCTGGCCTGCGACGTCATGCTGGCGATGGCGCAGATGGCGCAAAATGGCGGCGAAGCGCAGCCTGATCCGACCTATCTCGACGTGATTGGCGCGGTGCTGAAGGATGCTCACAAGGACCTTGCACTGAGCGCACTCATGCTGATGCTGCCGGGTGAAGCAGAACTCGCCCAGCTGATGCAACCTGCCGATCCGGAGGCCCTGCATACTGCTCGCACCGCGCTCATTCAGGCCGTTGCGCGCCAGCATTTTATGAAGCTGGAAACCCTCTACGAGGAGCTATCAGCAGGCGACGCCTTTTCTCCCGATGCAGCCTCCGCTGGCCGACGCTCCCTGCGCAACATGCTTCTTCGTTATCTGACCGCCGCAGATGATACGGCAGCAGCGGAGCACGCCTATCAGCACTATCAAGGCGCCTCCAACATGACGGACATGATGGCCGGTCTCACAGCGCTCTGCCGCATGATTTCGCCCTTGCGCCCGCACGCGCTCGCAGACTTCCGCAATCGTTTCGCCACTAATCCTCTGGTGCTCGACAAATGGCTGACCGCACAGGCGCAATCACCGCTGCCTCAGGCAGCTGCCGACGTCAGGGAGCTGATGCACGACCAAGCCTTTGACCTCAAGAATCCCAACCGCGTCCGCGCACTCGTCGGCGCCTTCAGCGCGAATCACCTGCGCTTTCATGATGCGACTGGTGCAGGGTACGAGCTAATTGGCGAAGTTGTGCGGCAACTCGATCCGATCAACCCGCAGGTTGCAGCGCGCATGGCCGGTGCATTTGAAACCTGGCGCCGTTACGACGGCGCGCGCCAGCAGCGCATGCGCCATGAGTTGCAGAAGATCCTTGGCCTTGAGGGGATCTCCTCGAATCTCTACGAAGTGACCGGCAAGCTGCTCGATTGACGCCACCGGCACCACAGACGGGGCCTCCCCAAACCGCAGGCTGAGGTTTCTCCTCGCCCGGACCCAGGCACAGATCAGCCATGCAAGCTTTACGCCCCGCCCCAGCCTTGCGCCCGTAATAGCGCCGGCTCGGTTCCCGCAGCTCAGCCCCCGGCCCCGAGGCGTTACAGCTTTGTTGACGACCTGCGACCTGCCTCTGCCGGGGCACTGTGAGGGCGAGGGCCGGCCGTGGAACGCCGCAGCCACAGTCCTTCGCGCCGGAGTTTTGCACAGGCGAACCCGCAAAGGCGAAGGGGGCGGAACCGGCTCCGTGCCGCTTCCGTCCCCCTTAGCGCAGACCAAAATAATGTGGCGGTTTAGAGAACGCCGCGTTTGTGCTCGCCAATAACGAGCCGACCCGGATTGAAGGCGGCCTTGAATACGCCAAGGGCCTGCCTCGGATCCGCATCGCCACACATGAACACGTCAAAAGCGGCGTAGCCCTTTTCGGGCCAGGTATGGACGCTGATATGGCTCTCGGCGAGTACGGCAACACCGGAAATGCCGCCGCCGCCCGAGAATGTATGCAGATGAATGTGGAGGAGCGTTGCGCCTGCCTTGTCCACGGCATCGATCAACGCTTTTTC
>JAKAVI010000041.1 GCA_021817355.1 Pseudomonadota bacterium
CCGCCGGGGTATAGTCCCGAGGCTGAGATCCTGCAGTTGTGACACGGTCCATGGCCGCCTCCGTATTATGCTCTATTTGAGCATAAATATGGTCCGAAATAGCCGGCCGTCAAGCGGCCGGCCCCTGTGAGCCAATATGCTATAGTTGAGCATAAATCCGTCAAGCGGAAATATGTCCTGGCCAGCGCCTGCGGCGCCAGGGCGCGGCGTTGACTTCCGCAAGCCGTTGGGGCGAATTGGCCTTTGTATCAGCGAGGGATTGTTGCCATGGATCGACAGGACAGCCGGCTTTGGGTGGATGTGAGTGAGAGCCTTCTTGGGGAGGCCATCCAGCTGCGTCGGGCGATCCACGAGGAACCGGAGCAGGGGCTGTTCAACCCTAAGACCTCGGCCAAGGCCAAGGCAGCGCTGTCCGGCCTGCCCCTCGAATACCGGGAAGGACCCTCGACCTCTGGATTTATTGCCGTGCTCAAGGGGCCGGCCAATGGCCGCACAGTGCTTCTGCGTGGCGACACCGATGCCTTGCCACTCACCGAAGAGACGGGCCTGCCATTTTCCTCGCGTCACCCCGGATCAATGCATGCCTGCGGTCACGACACCCATGTTGCCATGCTGGTGGGCGCAGCCAAGGCGCTCTGTGCTCATCGCGACCGCCTTGCGGGCACTGTCTACTTCATGTTCCAGCCGGGTGAGGAAGGCCATCATGGTGCCCGCGAAATGCTGAAGGACGGCATCATCAATCCCTTGCCGGATGCCGCCTTCGCGTTGCATGTGACCCCCAACGTGCCATCGGGGATTCTGGCCGGCAAAGCCGGCCCGCTGTTGGCGGCAGCTGACAAGATCAAGCTCAAGATCACCGGCAAAGGCGGGCACGCCTCCCAGCCGCACAACGCGGTTGACCCCATTCCGGTAGCCTGCGAGATCGTGACGGCCATTCAGGCCCTCGTGACGCGCCGCATCGAGGCTTTCGATCCGGTGATCATGACCATTGCCCGCATTACGGCGGGTACCACCAACAATATCATTCCGGAAGTGGCCGAACTCGAAGGCACCATCCGCAGCTTCTCCAAAGCCTCGCGCGCCACCGCCCATGATGGCCTCAAGCGACTTGTCAGCCATATCGCGGCGGCCCATCTGTGCGAAGCGGAGCTTGAGATCGAACCTGGGTTTCCGGTGACCATCTGCGATGAGCGCGCTGCCCGCCTTGGTCACAAGGTTGCCACCGAGCTTTTTGGCGAGGCTGGCTGGATGACGATGCCGGCTCCGATCATGGGCGCCGAGGATTTTTCCTATGTCCTCAATGAAGTGCCGGGCGCCATGTATTTTCTGGGCGCTACGCCACAGGGTGGAGATTTCCGCTCCTGCTGTTCCTTGCACTCCAACCGGGTGCTCCTTGACGAGCAGGCCATGGCGCATGGTATCGCCATGCACTGCGCGATGGCCGAGCGGTTTTTGAGTGAAGGCTGGTCAGAGTAACGCTCAGCGCCGCATGCCCAGGCGCAGGCCCGGTGCCGGGCGCTCACTGAGGACTTCACGGCGAAAGCGGAACAGCTCGGCCGGCCGGCCCCTTGTGCTCGCCGAGAGTTTTCCGGTGCGTTCGACCAGTCCCTGACCTTCAACCAGGCGACGGAAATTCTGCTTGTGCAGCCGCACGCCTGAGATTGCCTCGACGGTTCGCTGCAATTCGAGCAGGGTGAACGTCGACGCCATCAGTTCGAATACCAGCGGGCGATATTTCATCTTGCCACGCAGTCGTGCGATGGCCGTGGCCAGGATGCGGCGATGATCAAAGATCATGCTGCGTCCAAGGGAGACCTTGGGCAGCTGCACCTGGGCACGACCATCGCGGGCTGCTTCCTCGACGAGACCGGCTTCGTAAAGCAGCTCATAGCGGTCGAGCACGCGCTCTTCATCCCAGCCGGCACTCATTGAGCCGAAGCACAGGGTGACGCGTTGCCGGCGGGCGGCGGTTTCGGCGCTGTCGCGACCACTGCGGCAAAAGCCGTTCAGCGCCGGCAGGATGATGTCATCGAGGATGGGGGGACGGGTCTGGCGCCAGTCTTCCCACGGAAAATATTCGTACCAGTTCTGCCACTGCGTCTGTGCTGCGCGACGGGCTCCGGCAGCGCGCACCAGTGCGAGATAGCCCACTGAGACCACGCGCGGCCCTTCATCGGACTTGAACATGTGGCGGCCGCGATCGCCGAAGGTGTAAAGCTGCTCGGCATAATGCAGTTCCAGCAAGGTCTGCTGCCGCACCCAACTGCGCAGGCCGCTTTCCAAGGTCCGATGATCGAGCGGATCGAAGGGGCCGAAGGGCAGGCCATCGGGAGTATCGGGATGGGTGACCGCCAGGACCCGTGGAACCTCTTCGGCGACCGAGACAATTGCCGCCGAAAGCCCGATGCGAACAACATCGGTGGTGCGGTCCATCAGAGCTCATCCAGATCAAGAGGCAGCTCGACGCATTCGCCTTCGGCGACCACAAGGCCGCGGCCCATGCCCTCCACTGCCCGCACCATGGCGCCGTCGCGGCCAAGCTGCGTGTCGGCATACCGCACTAAAAGCATATTGGGGAAGGCATGTGGCGCTCGCCGGCGCATCGCTTTGGCGATGGTGGTCTCGTGCCCTGCGCCCAGTCGCTGATTGAGCAGGATGAAGGCGGCGGCCATCGACCGGCTGATGCCGGCCCAGCAATGAACCAAGAGCGGCTGGTCGGCAGTCCAGTTGCCGGCAAAGGTGAGCAGCGCCTCGACATGATCGGGGGCAGGTGGCTGCTCGGCGGTTGTCGGATCGCTGACGTCATTGACGGCGATGCGAAGGTGATGACGTGGCGCCACGCCTTGTGGCGTGTCGATCATGTGTTCGGGCGACAGCAAGGTGATCACGTGCGAGGGCTGGTAGCGCCGGATCGCAGCCTTAAGGGCCGAAAGCGGCGTCACGATGATCAAGCTCATGCGGGCGGGCCTCCTTGGGCGCTCGAGGTAAACGAGACGGCGGCGATTGTCGATGCATTATGCGAGGCGCTGAAAGCGCTCGAGAAACTGCGCCTGGGCCTGGTCGGCGGGCAGGGGTACGAGCCGTGGTACCGCCAGCCCCCTGGGCGGGGCACCAAAGAACCTCGCCGCCTCGCTGCGGGAGAAGCCGGCAAGCTGGGTCGCCTCGTGATAGGCGCTGAGATGGTCGGCACGTTTGATGAGGCCAAGAAGTTCACTCGCTGGCTCCGCCGGCAAGCCAAAGCGGATATGAATGGCGCGGGCCAGGCGCAGTTCGAAGTCCTTGTAATTGATCCCCACTGCTGCCTTGAAGGGGCTGATGAGATCGCCAACCACATATTCCGGGGCATCGTGAAGGAGGGCAATAAGCCGGCCCTGCCGGCTTAGCCGCGGCTTCAGCTCGCCGGTCAGGCGTTCGACCAGGACGCAATGCTGAGCCACCGAGAAGGCATGGCTGCCCCGGGTCTGACCGTTCCAGCGTGCGACGCGGGCAAGACCATGGGCAATGTCCTCGATCTCAACGTCCAGGGGAGAGGGATTGAGCAGGTCAAGCCGGCGTCCGCTCAGCATACGCTGCCAGGCGCGCGGTGGCTGGGTAGGAGGCGTGCGCATAATCCCTCGCTAAGGCAATGGTGCGGTTTACTAAATCGCGGGGCTCAGGGCGAGAGCTTCGCTTCGGGCAGCAACAGGAAAGGACAAAAGCATTCAAGGGCCAGCGTGAAACACCGCTCCGTGTCCTAGCAGCGCTGCTGCGGCTGCGAAATGCCCTGTTCTTGACTTGCACCAAAGATCGCGCGTTGCTGATGAGGCCAGTCTGGCGCGCGTCAACGGCGGAGAGCTTGCATGTCCTACGTCAAAATCCTCGCACCTCTGACGGGTGGCTCGCGCGATGCCAATGTACTTGCCTGCGCGTTTGAAGCGGCCCGCCCCTTTTCGGCGCATGTCCAGGCGCTGTTCGTGCGCCCCGACGCCACCGAGGCCATGCCGTTCTTCGGCGAAGGTGTGTCAGGGGTGGTTCTGCAGGAGATCATCGATGCCGCCAAGGAGGCCGCTGACAAAGCTGCATCCGAGGCTTGCGCTGCGCTCAGACAAATTGTCGCCGATGCCGGCCTGACTTTGACTGACAAGCCGCAGAAGGCCGACAAGGTCACGGTGTCCTGGCGCGAAATGCAGGGCAATTTTGCAACCCAGGTCACAAATGCGGCGCGGCTCTCCGACATGGTGGTGTTTGGACCGCTGGGTCACTCTGAAAAGCCCGGTCTGGCGGAGGCGTTCGATGCGACGCTGATGCAGACCGGTCGACCGGTACTTCTGAGCGCCCACGTCCCGCCCAAGGATTTCGCCCGCCATATTGGCATAGGTTGGGACGGGAGCCTCGCCTGCGCACGGGCTCTGACGGCGGCGCTGCCTTATCTCAAGCGGGCGGAATTCGTGGAAGTTTTCACCATCTCGCAGGGCTCTGCGCCCCAGGAATTTGGCGAGGTCTGCGAATATCTGAAGCTCCACGACGTGCGGGCTGAACATCGCACCATCGAGGCCGGCGCCCGGCCGGTTGGCGAAGTGTTGCTGGAAAGCGCTGCTGCCTCGCGTGCGGGATTTCTTGTCCTGGGCGGCTATGGTCACACCCGGTTGCTGCAGGTGATATTTGGCGGGGTGACGCGCCACGTCGTCAGCCATTCGGCGCTACCGCTGTTTTTGATGCATTAGCGCCGCTGGCAGCTCTTCTTGCACTGATGAAGCGACGGCCTGTGCCGCAGCGCGCAGCTGAGCTCCCGCCACGGGCGTACTTACAGTTTGCGCAGGATCACGCTGCCTACAGAATAGCCAGCACCGAAGGAGCACAGATGGCCATAATCGCCCTGACGCAAATCGGCGCTGTGCTTGTAAAAAGCGATGATCGAGCCTGCCGAACTGGTATTGGCGTACTCGTCGAGGATGCAGGGCGCCTCCTCGGGCAAGGGATCGCGGCCGAGAACCCTGCGGGCGATGAGTTCGTTCATATTGATGTTTGCCTGATGCAGCCATAGCCGGCGCAGCGTCGCGGGGGCAATGTCATTGTCCGACAGATGGGCGAGGATAAGCTCGCTGACCATGGGTACAACTTCCTTGAAGACCTTTCGTCCCTCCTGAACGAAGAGCTTGTCGCGATTTCCGATTCCCTCCGGTGCGGCGCGGTTCAGAAAGCCAAAGTTGTTACGGATGTTGTTCGAGAACTTGGTCTTGAGGCGCGTTGACACGATCTGCCAGGCATTGCGACCTTGCACCTGGTCTGCGGCTTCTACGATGAAGGCGGTTGCCACGTCGCCAAAAATAAAATGGCTGTCGCGGTCGGTAAAATTGAGGTGTCCGGAGCAGATTTCCGGATTGCAGACGAGGATGGCACGGGCATGACCTGCGGCCACCATATCGGCAGCGGCCTGAAGGCCGAAAGTCGCCGAGGAGCAGGCGACATTCATGTCAAAGCCGAAGCCGTCGATGCCAAGCGCATCCTGGACCTCGATTGCGATTGCCGGATAGGCCCGCTGCAGATTGGAGCAGGCGACCAGCACTCCGTCGATATCCTTTGGCGCGCGATCGGCGGCCTTGAGCGCATCGCGCGCGGCCGCAACCGCGATTTCTGCGAGGACAGATAACGCGCTGTCGGGGCGTTCAGGGATGCGCGGACACATGATTGAGGGATCCAGCACACCGGCCTTGTCTATCACGTAACGGCTTTTGATGCCGGAGGCTTTGACAATGAAATCGCTCGAGGATTGCGCAAGCGCGGCCATGCTGCCACTGGCAATCGCACTCTGGTGTGCCGCGTTATGGTGCCGCACATAGGCATTGAAGCTTTCAACCAGCTCGTCATTTGAAATCGCGTATGGCGGGGTGAACAGACCCGTGCCGCTGACAGCCATTCCAATCAAGATGTGTATCCCTTGTTGCAGGTTCCAGAAGGTGTCGCAGCCGTCGACCGAAGGCAAGCATGCTTGGCGGTCGGCCGCAAACGGCGTATGTCCGCCTCATGACATACTCGGTCAAGGAACTCTATTACACCCTGCAGGGGGAAGGCGCCCAGAGCGGGCGGGCCGCAGTATTCCTGCGCTTTTCGGGTTGCAATCTGTGGTCCGGGCGCGAGGCCGATCGGTCGAAGGCCGTGTGCCGCTTCTGCGACACCGATTTTGTCGGCACCAATGGGCCGGGCGGAGGCCGGTTTGCCAGCCCGGCCCTGCTTGCTGAGGCGGTGGCCGCGGCCTGGCTGGGGGACGGCCGTCCCTATGTGGTGTGCACCGGCGGGGAGCCCTTGCTTCAGCTGGACGGCCAGCTGATTGCCGCGCTACATGCCAGGGGCTTCGAAGTTGGGGTGGAAACCAACGGGACACAGCCGGCGCCCGCCGGGCTCGACTGGATCTGTGTCAGTCCCAAATCCGATGCCCCCTTGGTGCTGTGCGAAGGTGACGAGTTGAAGCTGGTATTCCCCCAGCTCGAGGCCCCCCCTGAACGCTTCAGTGCTCTCAGGTTTTGCCACTTTTTTCTGCAGCCCATGGACGGGCCGCAGCGGCAGGAAAATGTCGCGGCGGCCGTGGCCTATTGCCAGGCCCATCCGCGCTGGCGCCTCAGCCTGCAGATGCACAAGCTGATCGGCATCGCCTGAAGCGGTGGCTGGCCGGGGTCAGACGCTGGCGTAAGGCGCCACTCTGGGCGTGCGCAGGGGCGGGGTGTGGGTGCGCAGGTCATCGAGCAGATCGGCCTTGATCGCCGCCGCCGCGGGTTCGTTCCAGAGATTACGCCACTGCAGTGGATCGTTCTTGAGATCATAAAGCTCGCCTTCGCTACCGTCATAGATGGAGGACGCATCATAGCGGGTGATGATCCAGCCATCGCGGTAGAGTGTACGCAGGCTGATGCTGGTGTCGCCAAACTGCGAATCCCATTCGGTAAATACGCTGCGTCGTCCGGCCCCTTCCTCGGCATTGCGCGGCAGCGGCAGTCCTTCCATCCACGGGGCCGGTGCGAGGCCAGCGATGGCGCAAAAGGTCGAGGCCAGATCGACCTGGCCAACCGGCGCTGAAACGCTTGCCGGGGCAACTTTCGCGCACGGGGCCGGACGCCAGATCATCGGCAGCTGCATCAGGCTGGTGACATGATGGGGGCCCTTGAACAGAAGGCCAAAATCGCCCTGGAATTCGCCATGATCGGTGGTGAAAATGACATCGGTGCGCGCCTCCCAGCCGCGTTCGCCCAGAGCCTTCATCACCCGTGCAATGGCCTCATCGATCAGTTCGTTTTTGACGTGAATACGCGCGTCGATTTCGCGCAATTGATCGGGGGTGAGATTGCGCGGGACAAAATCGGGGGGAGCTTCAAAACAGGTGAGGCGCTCGCCGGTCCACCATTCACGCCAATGGCGGGGTTTTGCCGACAGGATCTCGTCAATTTTTTCGAGGCTGCCTGGATAGCCGGCCGGAACCGACAGGTCCTTCCAGTTGTGCCGGACCATTTCCCCTTCTGGTGGATCCCAGGGATGATGGGGATCTGGAAAGCTCATCCACACGAACCAGTCGGCGTCATCGTCAAGACTGTTGAGATAGGCGATGGTGCGATCGGCGACCCAATCGGTGTGGTAGAGCCCTCGAGGTGTGGCGTTGCGCTTAACCTGCACTGCGCCGGTATCACCCTCACCAAATGAGTTTTGCACCAGTGCAGGACCAAGCACCGGATAGAAATTGGCGATCACCTCGGGATGCCTGGCGGCAAGCCAGCGGGCATAATGCAGCGGTCCCACGGCGCCATGGGCACTGAGCTCCATGTGCTCGAAGCCGCGGTAGGGGCCGTATTCTTTCAGGCTTGCCATGCGGTTTTCGTAAAAGGTGAACGTCATGTCCAGGAAGGGTTCGAAATGCGCCTTACCGATCAGCGCGGTGCGGTATCCCTTCTTGTCGTGAAGCCAGTGTGCAACTGAAGGCGCGTCCGGTGGCAGGGGAACGCCATTGGTCCAGACACCATGGGTCGACACATACTGGCCGGTGATCATTGTCGCCCGGGCGGGCATGCAGACCACATGCTGGCTGTGACAGCGACTATAGTTGATGCCGTTTCGGGCCAGAGCATCGATGGTCGGGGTGCGGGCAATCTTCTGACCGTTCACACCAATGGCATCGAAGCGCATTTGATCAGTCGTAATGAACAGGATGTTGCGGCCCATCTTGGCTCCCTTCCGCGCTTGTCTCACCGCTTTTGGGCATGGCGGCGCAGATACCTCTCTGCAACCGCAAAAGGTTCGCGGAAGGACCGTACCAGCTGTAACTAATGGCACGTATTATGTCAAAATCTAGTGACGAGCAGGTTCATGTCCGGACGCACGCGTTCCTCGAGGGTCTGAGCTGCTGTTCCCAGATAGATGAAACCGGCGATGCGTTCACCGGACGAAAGTCCGAGCGCGTTCTTCACCGCGGGCCGGTAGGCGCACCATTCCGTCAGCCAGTTGCCGACATAGCCAAGACTGTGGGCGGCAAGAAGGAGCGTCTGGCAGACTGCACCGGCGGAAAGCTGTTGTTCCCACATCGGAATGGCAATCATCTCGCGGACCCGGCTGACCACCGCGACCACAGTGGGAGCCCGCAGAAAACGGCTGCGCTCCTGTTCGATACGCTCCGCACTTGCCCGCTCGGTGTCATCAAGGGCGGCGACAAGTACCTCGCCCATGCGCGCGCGCGCCTCACCCTCAAACACGATAAAGCGCCACGGAAAGAGCTTTCCATGATCGGGCACGCGGGCAGCGGCCTTGAGGATGAGGGCGAGTTCCGAGGGGGAGGGGCCAGGGGCTGTCATCGCCTTGGCGGAGCCCGAGCGGCGGCTCAGGAGCAGGTCAAGGGTGGTGGGCGAGGGCCGGTTCAGAGAGGTATTATCAGTCATGGCCGGCACAATAATGCGGCGGCCCGTCCTGTCCATGCATCAGCCAGAGATTTTGGTGTCGGCGCCGGAGCTCAACCAAGTTTGTGAACCTGCCCGGCCATGTGAGCGGGGCGTACACCGGCCTTGCGCAAATGTACAGGCGGCCAACAAGGTCGTGGCGGACGCATCATCCTTTGGGCCCGAGAAAATTATGAGGTCCCCTTGCTGCACAACTTGCAATGGGCAGTTTCGGGCCAGGCCGTGGTAGGGCATGCCGCAGTCAGACGTGTGCTGCTCCCCGGCACGGCAGCCACCGGCCTATGCCAATGAGGCGAAGATCGAGGCGTCATCGAAACGAGCCGGCGTTAGCTCGACGGCTGCGCCTCATGGCAAAATGATGGACCGCGGAGCCCTGCGCGCTGTTCCGCGCGCTTTGCACCATTGCTCAGGCTGCAAGCCCGAAACCGTAGGCGTCCATCCGGAGGATGCCATACTCGGTAGAGTTGTGGAGGCGGCGCGCCCTGTCACCGTCGCCGGCTCCGACCACGGCGAAAAGGGGAAGTATGTGTTCCTCGGTTGGATGTTCGACGCGCGCGAAGGGCGCGCGCTCCCGATAGTCCAGCAGCGCGTCGATGTCGGCCCGTACGATGGCCGCGTCCATCCAGGCACTGAACTGTGTGACGTCGGGGCTTTCTGGTTCATCCAGAGGCTGGCCGCGAAAGCGGCGCAGGTCGTGGGTGAAAGAACCTGAACCGATGATCAACACGCCCTCCTTGCGCAGCGGCGCCAGCGCGCGGCCAAGCGCCAGGGCGTGTCGCGGCCCCTCTCGCGTCTGCACCGAGAGCTGAAGCACAGGGATGTCGGCAGCGGGAAAGGACAGCAGCAGAGGCACCCAGGCGCCATGATCAAGTCCGCGGGCCGGTTCCAGACCGGTCGTCAAACCTGCAGTACCCAGCAGGTCCGCGATCTGTTGAGCCAGCCTGGCATCTCCCGGAGCCGGATAGCGCAGTTCGTAGAGCACCTGGGGAAAACCGAAGAAATCATGAATGGTTTTGTTTCGCGCTACCGCGTTGACCATAGGCGTGGTGGTTTCCCAATGGGCGGAGATGACAAGGATCGCGCGGGGCCGAGGCAGTCCGGCCGCCAGGCCGGTGAGGAAGCTCCTTGCCGGGGTTGCGGTCAGCGCCAGCATGGGCGAGCCGTGGCTGACGAAGATGGCGGGCTGCATCATGCCCATCTCCTCCTGCCGGAAGGGTAGGGCGCCAGGGTGCCGCGGAGGGCTCCCTTGGCAGCGACACTTGCGGTCATGGTCAATCTCCTTTGCTCCGTGAAATAGCCATGTGCAGGGCTTTGGGCAATTCGGGACTTCTGCGGCTCGGCCAGCGGACGAGTGAGCGTGAAAATGCGTGCACCAAGGCTTGCAGCTCGCTGGCCCCTGCCCGGCGCCGGGGCGGAGGCCTCCGGTCAAACCTAAGGCCTGGCCGGGAGGCGGCCGCATGCCGCCGGACCCGCCAAGACCATGATTGGGCTTATGGCCAGATCTCGGTTACACTAGAGCGTGCCCTTGGGAGCCTCTTGATGACCGTTCTGCCCGAAAAGGTGGCGAGTTGCGATCCGATCTGGTCGGCACTGCGCGAGCAGGCTCGCGAGCTTGCCCAGACTGAACCGGCGCTGGCCTCCTATGTCCATGCCCTCGTGATCAACCACGCCCGGCTTGAGGACGCGCTCTCCTTCATTCTGGCCAAAAAGATCGGCGGCGATGACATGAGTCCGATGCTGACACGCGAGATCTTTGAAGCTGCGCTGCGCAGCGATCCGGAAATCGGTGCGGCGGTTCGCGCGGATCTGTCGGCGACATTTGAGCGCGATCCGGCCTGCCATTCCTACCTGCAGGCTTTTCTCTACTTCAAGGGCTTTCATGCGCTGCAGTGCCACCGCATGGCGCATTGGCTGTGGCTGCAGAAGCGGGCACCGCTTGCTTATTTTATCCAGAGCCGGGTGTCTGAACAGTTTGGCGTAGATATTCATCCTGCGGCGCGTATTGGCCGGGGCATCATGATTGATCATGCCACCGGCGTCGTGATCGGTGAAACAGCGGTGGTCGATGACGATGTCTCGATCATGCACGATGTCACCTTGGGTGGCACCGGCAAGGAAAGTGGAGACCGCCATCCCAAGATTCGCCGCGGTGTGCTGCTGTCGATGGGGGTCAAGGTGCTGGGCAATATTGAGGTCGGCGAATATAGCCGCGTCGGTGCGGGGAGCGTCGTACTCAAATCCGTGCCACCTGGATGCACGGCGGTGGGTGTTCCTGCGGCCCTGGTCAACTGCCGCGGCATCGAGCGGCCCAGCCAGGAAATGGATCAGGTGATCGATCCACCCCCTAGGGCCTGAACAGATGTTTGTCTTGCCGTTTGCGCCAACTCGTGGTGCAGGTGAGGCGTAATCAGGCGCCGACCTCCGCGCGCGCCAGGATCTGCGCGCGGACGATATCGGGATATTCCATTGGCAGAAAATGGCTGGCCCCGGCAACCGTGATCAGGCGGGTGTCGGGCTTGCGGGCCACGAAAGCCGCTGCCTCGTCGGCACCGCAGGTCGAGCCCTGGCCATCGCCCCGGATGAGTGTCACCGGGCAGCTGATGTGGCTGCCAAGCTCATAGGCTGCCACCGGCGAGCTGCGAAAATCTTCCGCTTCAACCCTCGGTTCGCAACTCAGAGCGATCTGGCCATCCTCTGTCGGACGTGTGCCACCCAAAATGTAGTCGCGCAGTACCGCATCGGGCCAGCCTTTAAATGCGCCCCGCCCCGCATAGGCATCCTGCATCGCAGCGTGAGATGGAAAGACGGCGCGCCGCTTTGCCGCGCGCTCGGCAATGTCGGGAACCGGGCGCACGCCGGCGGCTGGGGGCACAAATACCGGCTCGATGAGGACGAGAGCACGTACAAGTTCAGGGCGCGCGGCCGCCACCATCAGGCTGGCGATGGCGCCCATGGAATGACCGGCCAGCAGCACAGGCCGAGAGAAAAGCCCCATCAATGCGCCAATGAGATCGTCCGCAAAAATGCGCCAGCCTTGGGCAAAGCCCGCAGGTGTCGGCAATTGCGTGTGGCCATGGCCGCGCAGATCGCTGGCCACGATGCTGAATTTGTCAGCAAGCGGAGCAAGGAGCGTCGCGTAGGTTTGTGCATTAAAGCCGTTGGCGTGCGCAAAATGTAGTCCGGGCGCCTGCCGCGGCCAGGCGATGTAGGAGATTGAGCCTTCGGCCACAGAGAGGCTTTGGCGCACCGGTTCACTGCCGTCGTTCATCTTACCTCGCAGCTGGCTCCTCGGCGCCAAGATAACGTCGCGCAGGCCAGAGATCACAGAGCCCAAGAAGGTGGGCACATCGCTACTGCAGCCGATTCAACGCCGGGGAGCAATCGTTCTTGTGCAACCATCGTGCGGATGATCCGCCATGTCCGCGTTGACGCTACGCAAGGCCTTGGCTCCGGCGAAACTTAAGGGGCGGCCACAAGAGGGCAACAGGGTGCGGTCGTGCCGCCGGATGGCGCGGGTTATGGAGTCATGTCAAGGCTGGCTGGGCCTCGGAACTCGGCGTGGCATGTTCGAGCGGAAGCCCGGCGGCAACCCAGGCGTCGAAGCCGCCAAAAAGCGGGCGAATATTGGTAAAGCCCGCGCGCTTCAAATGAAGCGCCGCGACTGCGGCAGAAGCTTCGCTCGGACAGGCGCAGTAGACAATGACTTCATCGTCCGGGGCATAGGTGCGGGCGATCTCGTCGAGCGCCGACAAGTCCGCACCTACGGCACCGGGAATCATGCCGTCGCGGTGACGGGCAGCTTGATCGCGAACGTCGAGAATGACCGGAATTTCGGGGCCGCGCATCAACGCCACGAGTTCCGGAATGGAGATGCGGGCCATGCGCAGCTGGCGGGCGAAGGCCTGTCGTTCCAGCAGCCGCGTTCCGATGTAAAGGGCAAGCAGAACGGCGACGAGGGCTGCGCCATAGACGCCGAGCTCATAGAGCGTGCGCAAAAGGGCGCCGACAACATTGTGAAACAGGCGGCCGATGAGCACAGGGAGCGCAATGAACGCGATCGCCCCCAACCCGTCAAAGACCACAAAACGCATGAGGTTGAGACGGGTGATGCCTGAAAGCGCCACTGCGACATAACCGAGCCCGGGCACAAATTTTGCGAACGGCAGTGTCCAGGAGCCAAAGCGGGCAAAGGTGTCTTCAGTTCGGCGGATGCACGAGTCCGGGGACAGGGCAATCTTGCAAACGAGGCTGAGAACGCGCCGGCCGTAGCGCATGCCGACGCCGTACCAGAGCAGATCAGCGCTGACGGCCGCGGCAACGGCGACCGCAAGCAGGTCTGCCAAGGCGTCGACACTGGTCGCCATGGCTCCGGCGATCAGAAGGATCGGGTAGCAGGGAAGCGGTATGCCAGCCTGGTCGATGAAAACGCTGCTGAAGACGATCAGAAGACCCAAATTCTCGATCAGCGTCTGGATGACAAACATGGTGTGTCCGATTTCTGATCCGCAAACTCTACTTGGTTCGGCCCTGCACCGTAAGTCACGCCAAGCCCTTAGGGGACATGGCCGTTCTCGCGTGGACGTGTTCATCACGGGAACTGTCCTCAGGCAAGCGTCCAGGCTTCCTCTGACTTTAGCTCAACCGCACGGGCGGTGGCGGGTCAACCTGCGCCGCGTAACGGCAAACCTCCGGCAGCGCAAGAGGCAGGCAGGGCAGGTCGGCCGGCGCCGAGGTGTGGTCCCGCCCCCAGTGCGCACCGCGCGCACCCTCGGTGGGGAGCTCAGGGCCCGAGGTATAGTCCGCATGCCAGCATCGGCGCCCCGCCAGGCATTTAATGGGGGCAGAGTGGGCCTACACTTTCAGAGTATCGCCGGGGCGGGCTACCAGGGCGTAGAGCACTGGCATCAAAAACACGCTGATGACAAGGCGGGTAATAAGCCCTGCCACGATCACGATGGCGAACGGCCGCTGGGTGTCAGTGCCAACACCGGTCGCCAGCGCAGCCGGAAGAAGGCCGATCGAGGCCACCAGCGCGGTCATCATGATTGGCCGCAATTTGAGAATTGCACCCTCGCGAATGGCCTGTGCAAGCGGCGTCCCCCCACGTCGCAACTCGTTGACATAGGAGATGTAGACCACCGCAGTCAGCACCGAGACGCCAAAGAGGGCGAGAAATCCAACGCCCGACGATACCGAAAGGGGGGTACCGGTGATCCAGAGCGCGGCAAGGCCGCCGGCCGGTGCCGAAAGCAGGACGCCCCCAACCGTGATAAGCGGAAATTTGAAATTGCTGTAGAGCGCAAAAAGCAGGAGGAAAATGAGGAGCACGGTGAGCGGCAGGATCGTTGTCAGCTGCGCCCGTGCAGCAGTGTATTCGGAATATTCGCCACCCCAGTCGAGGTGGTAGCCAGGCGGCATAGTGATGGCTTGCCTGACCTTTCTGATTGCATCCTGCACCGCGCTGGCGAGATCTCGTCCCTGTACCGAGAACTGCACACCGATGTAGCGGGAGTTGTTCTCCCGATAGATGAACGATGCCCCGTCGGTAACCGTGATCTTGGCAAATTCCTTGAGCGGGATCTGCTGGCCATCGGGCGTTGCAACCGGGATGTTGCGTATCTCGTGTGCATCGTCGCGATACCGGCGTGCAAGACGGACGACGAGATCGAATTGCTTCTCGCCCTGAACCACCTGCGTGGCAACATCGCCGCCGATCGCGGTCTGGATTAGACTGTTGATGTCGTCGACATTGAGGCCATACCGGGCAATCTTGGCGCGGTTGATCCTGATCGTCAGGCTGGGCTGGCCGAGTTCCTGGACCAGGCTGACATCGGTGATGCCGCGCACGTGCTGCAATACCTGTTTGATTTGCTTGCCCTTGGCCTGCAGCATCTGAAGACTGGGACCAAACACCTTGACAGCAAGCGCACTCTTAAGACCAGTCTCTGCTTCATCGACAGCATCTTCGGCAGGCTGAGTATAATTGAAGATGATGCCGGGAAGGGTGCGGAGCTTCTTGTCCATTGCCCTGATGAGTTCCGGCTTTGTGGTGTAGCGCCCGGTCCAGTCTGAATAGGGCTTCAGTCCGACATAGAACTCGACATTGAAGAAGCCAGTGGAGTCCGTGCCATCGTCGGGCCGTCCCAGTTCCGATGCGACAACCGTAACTTGGGGAAAGGAGCTCAGGATCTGGCGGATCTTGGGCGTGATCCTGGCCGCTTCATTGAAGGAAATCGTGTAGGGCATCGTGGCCCGAACCCACAGCGCGCCCTCGTCCATATGGGGCATGAACTCGGCACCGATCCCCGGCAAAAGGAGGAGAGATCCGGCAAGGATCGCCGCGGCAGCAAAGGTCGTTTTCCACGGCCTGGCCAGGCAGAAGTCGAGGCCGCGTATATAGGCCCGGCGAATGATCTCATAGCCCGGATTACGGCGCTCGCGCACGCCATGACGCATGAACCAGGCGCAGAGCACCGGCAGCAGCGTGAGGGTTACGATCAATGAGCCAACGAGGGCAAAGACCATGGTGTCGGCCATGGGCTTGAACAGCTTTCCTGAGGGACCTGACAGCACATAGATTGGCAGAAAGCTGACGACGATCACGGCAACCGCGTAAAACAGCGGCCGGTCCACTTCTGCGGCTGCGCTCTTGATGATCTCTGCGATACTGAGCGAACTGTTTCGGTTCTGGCTGAGCTGTCGGAAGATGTTTTCAACCATGAACACCGCACCATCGACCAGGATGCCGAAGTCAACGGCACCGATGGAGAGCAGGTTCGCGGACGCATTCTGCAGATCAAGACAAATGAAGGCGAAGAGAAGTGCAAGCGGGATCGTGACCGCCACGATGAGTCCCGCACGCGCATCGTAAAGAAAGAACACAAGAACGATCAGCACCAGAAACATGCCGCGCAGAAGATTGCCTTCCACTACCTGCGTGGTAAGGGCGATGAGGTCACTGCGATCGTAAAACGGATGAATCTTGACGTCCTTGGGCAGGACGTGGTCGTTCAGCTGACGCGTCTTGGCTTCGACCCGTTTCAATACATCCTGGGTTTTTTCGCCGGTACGCATCATGATGACACCTTCAACCGCGTCATTCACTTTTTCGTACCCGAATTCACCAAGACGCGGCGCGATGCCCGTGACCACCCGTCCAACGTCTTTTACGAGAATCGGAGTGCCGTGATGGACTGCCACCACGACGTTGCCGATGTCCTTCAGTGTCTTGAGGCGTCCCATGCCCCTGACGTAGTAGAACTGCCCGCCCTGGGAGTAAAAGCCGCCACCAGCATTGGCGTTATTGGCAGCGAGCGCACTTTCTACCTGCGCGGCCGAAAGCCCTGCTCCGGCAAGCTTGAGGGGATTGAGCAGCACCTGGTACTGCATGGTACCACCACCGAATCCTGAATCATCGGCCACCCCTGGGACGGAGCGGTATTGTGGCGCGACAATCCAATCCTCGATGGTCTTAAGTTCCGTAGCGCTGCGATCTGAACTCTGAAGCACATAACGGTAGATCAGGCCGGATGGTGAAGACAGTGGCGAGATCGAGGGGCTGACCCCGCTCGGCAGGGTGAGCCCTGCCAGACGGTTGAAGACACGCTGGCGCGCGAAATAATTATCAGTACCGTTGCGGAAGGTGAGCGTGACATCCGACAAGCCATAGAGCGAGATTGATCGGATGGTCTTGAGCTTCGGGATTCCGTTCATGCCGCGCTCGAGCGGTACTGTGATCAGGCGCTCGACTTCTTCGGCCGCGTGGCCGGGCCACTGCGTGATCACCTCGACCATGGGAGGCGACAGGTCCGGGTAGGCGTCGACTGGCAAGCGATCCAGCGCCCGAGTTCCCGCCGCAAGCAGCAGTAAGGTCATCAAAAGCACGAGCAAGGGCTGGGCCAGTGAGGTCGCCACAATCTTGTTCATGATGGAAGCCGCACGCGGCTCCTGCTCGGGGGAGGGCAACGGATCAGTCATTGGTTCTGCATGAATTGGAGGAACAAGGAGCCATTGACGACGACGTGGTCGCCGGCGTGAATTCCGGTACTGATGGCGTAATGATCGCCAAAGCGGTAGCCCAGACGCACGCTGCGGCGGGCAAAGCTGCCATCGGGTTCCTCGACATAGACAAACGGCAGATTATTGCTGTCCCGCAAGACCGCGGAGACCGGAACAAGAAGCCCGGTGCTGGGCTTCCTGTCCTTGATCCGGACGCGCACATACATCAGCTGCTTCAGGAATTCGTCGGGATTGTCGACAAGCACGCGCACTGCCACAGAACGGGTGTCGGGATCCACCACCGCGGCAATGTTGTCAACGCGTCCATGGAAGCGTCCCCCCTTTATTCCGGTCCGTACCGTGACTGGATCGCCGACATGAACCTGTCTGAGGTCAGCCCCGAACACCTGCGCCATGACCCACATGTGGGAGAGGTTGGCGATGGTGAAGCAGTGTGTTGATCCCGCCTGAAGGAGTTCGCCTGGCGAAATCGTTTTGCCAACCACGGACCCGGACATGGGAGGGGGGATCATGCGCTCCATCTGTTTAACGTGGCGGC
>JAKAVI010000227.1 GCA_021817355.1 Pseudomonadota bacterium
GATCACTCGGGTCAAGGCAAACGGCAAAACCCAGACCATCGCGCAGTGTAAAGGCGGGCCCAACGGCGCAGCGATCGGACCGGACGGGGCGCTTTACGTCTGCAATAACGGCGAGAATTTCGTCTATCATCGCCGTCAGGGCCTGACTATCCCGGGCCACGCGCCGGCTTCCCATCAGGGCGGCTGGATCGAGCGCGTCGATTTGTCGACCGGAAAGGTCGAGCGGCTTTACAGCGACTGCGACGGCGTAGCGTTGACTGCACCCAATGACATTGTCTTCGATACCACCGGCGGCTTCTGGTTCACCGATCATGGCACCACGACGGCCGAGTATCGTACACACGGGGCGCTCTATTATGCGCGCGCCGACGGCAGCAAGATCACCCGTGTGCTGCGCGAGCTGGTCACACCCAACGGTGTTGGCCTCTCCCCGGATGGAAAGAATGTCTATTACGCCGAAACCTTCACTGGCCGCCTCTACAGGTTGCCGCTGAAGGGAGCTGGGCGGCCGCAGAAGGTCGAAGGCTTCACACCGGGCCTCTTCGTCGGGGCTTTTCCCGGACTGGCTTATTTCGATTCACTGGGCGTGCAGGCTGATGGCGGGGTGTGCTGCGCCACCATCCTGGCTGGCGGCATTACCACCTTCCATCCGGACACCGGCAAGGCGAAGCATTTTGCCATCGCCGATCCGCTTGTCACCAATATCTGCTGGGGTGGAAAGGCAATGAAGACCGCCTTTATCACCGCCTCCGGCACCGGCAAGCTTCTGGCCGTGGATTGGCCTAAGCCGGGCCTGCGCCTTGCCTATAACGCCTAAGAAGATCATTGCGCGGGCATGGGGCCGGGCTGATCGCCTCAGCCGGCCCCGTTCTGTGTCCTGCGCTTTGGGGCGGCGCCCAGTTGTGCCAGCAGAGGCTTGAGCAGCGGGGTCAGGCGCTGCAACTCGTCGCGATGGATGGCCGACAGCGCGGCGAGCTTCTTTTCACCAGCCCGGGTTAGCACCAGGAAGATCCGGCGTCCGTCATGGGGGTCGGTACGGCGCCTCAGATAGCCGCTCGCCACCAGACGGTCCGCAAGACCTACGGCGCTGTGGTGGCGAATATTGAGGCGCTCGGCAAGCTCGCCAACGCTGACATCACGGCCATCGGCAAAGCCCTTGATGGCGAGCAGGGCCTGATGCTGGCGCGGCGAAAGTCCCGCATCCTGTGCCGCCGCCTCACTGAAGGCGAGGAATTTGGCGAGCAGATAGCGAAACTCAGCAAGCAGACGATAGTCCTGCGCGCTGAGCGCGCTGGCTGGAAGGGACCGGGCGCGGGAATTTGACACCTTCGCCGTCACCTCAGGGTTCCTCCCCCAAGCATGGCCTGCGTCCACCGGGGTAGGCGGCCTGGCGCCCCCATCGCCGGGCGGATGGCAGATGAGGCCGGAGTGATGCGGCCCCAAAAGGGACAGAGCCGGGACCGGAGGCTCAGCATCTGCGGCTATTCCATGACAATGCGTGGTGCTGCGCGCGTGGCGCCCTTCAGGCTCGCCGCAACCTTGCGGGCCAGAGCAAGAAAGGCCTCAGCCTCCGGACTTTGCGGCGCCTCGGCAACGATGGGGGTGCCGGCATCGGAAAGGGCGCGGATCTGCGGCACCAGCGGGATCTCGCCCAGGAAGGGAACCTTGAGTTCCTCTGCCGTCTGACGGGCGCCGCCGTGACCGAAGATGTGGCTGGACTGACCGCAATGCGGGCACAGAAATACACTCATGTTTTCGATCAGCCCCAGGATCGGTACATGGGTCTTCTCAAACATGGCGATGCCCCGACGGGCATCGATGAGGGCAAGATCCTGCGGCGTCGAGACGATCACGGCGCCTTTCAGCGGCACCTGCTGGGCCATTGTCAGCTGGGCATCGCCGGTGCCGGGGGGCATGTCTACCACCAGCACATCAAGGGGCGCCCAGGCGACATCACCCAGCATTTGCGTCAGGGCGCTCTGCACCATCGGGCCGCGCCAGATCATCGCCTGGTCGGGGGGCACGAGAAAACCGATCGACATGGTCTTGATGCCAAATTTGGTGATCGGCAGCAGCTTCTTGCCCTCCGCCTTGGGCTTGGTATCGATGGCAAAAAGCCGTGGCAGTGAGGGTCCATAAATATCGGCGTCGAGGAGCCCGACCTTAAGACCAAGACGGGCCAGCGCCAGCGCCAGATTGGCGGCGACGGTGGACTTGCCCACACCACCCTTGCCGCTTGCCACGGCGATAATGGCGGCAACACCGTCGAGACCTCCGCGGGGTGCGGGCTTGGCCGAAGGGGCGGGTTGCGCCGGTGCCGCCGGACCCTCGCGATGGGCCGTGAGCACCGCGGTGACGGAGGTCACCCCGGCCAGTGCTGCCACAGCCTCTTCGCAGGCCTTGCGCAGCGGCTCGGCCCTGGGTCCGCGTGACGGCGCGACCTCGAGGGCAAACCCGACATTCGAGCCTTTGATGACGAGGCCCTGAATGAGTCCGGCCTCGGTCACCGAACGGCCGCTGTCCGGATCACGCACCTGGGCGAGGGCGGCAAGTACTGCATCTTGTGTCAGCTGAGACATGTCAGAAGGCCTCGAAAATATATGAGATGCGGCGACGATCAGCGCCGCGGCGCGCAGATGAGGGGCACCGCGGGTACCAAATTTGCACCGCCGCAACGATGCACATATAACCGGCGGACCTCGCGAAACCAAGGAAGGGGCCTGAGCTTGGTACAGCGACGATCTGCAATGCAGTCTTGGGCTGAGGTTTCTTCCGCCACGTAGGATCGAGCATGCCCTGGACACAAAAAAATGGTGGCTCGTCCGGTGAGCCGGGTGGCCCCTGGGGACGGGGTCCTTCCGGTGGCCCTATGGGTTCAGGAGGCAATGGCTCGGGCGGTGGACCGCGCAGCACGCCTCCGGGCGGTGGGCCGGACCTGGAGGCATGGTTGCGGCGTCTGCGCGAGGGCTTGCGTCGGCTTCTGTCTGGTCGCGGCGGCGGGCTTGGGGCTCCGGCTTTCGCCCTGGGAGGTCTTGTCCTGATCGTGCTCTGGCTGCTGTCAGGGATTTATTCGGTAGGGGCCGACGAACAGGGCGTGGTGCTGCGTTTTGGCAAATTCGTCGCCCGCACCGCTCCGGGCATCAATTATCACCTGCCATGGCCGATCGAGACCGTGGAAACCCCTAAGGTCACGGTCGAGCACCAGATCAACATCGGCGCCGGCGAAACCGGAGATCTGCCGAGTGAAAGCTTGATGCTCACCGGTGACGAAAACATCGTCGACATCAACTTCACGGTCTATTGGGTGATCAAGAACGCGGCGGAC
>JAKAVI010000395.1 GCA_021817355.1 Pseudomonadota bacterium
GGGACCTACGCCGCGTTGTTGATAAACATGATACAGCGCGGAAGCGGTCGTGAGCTGACCAAATCGGTGCGCGCCCATTCCCAGGTTCCCATCCTCATCCTGACTGCCCGCGGCGGCCCGGAGGATCGCATTGCCGGACTGGAACACGGCGCCGACGATTATCTGCCCAAGCCATTTGAACCACGCGAGCTGCTGTTGCGCTGTGGCGCCTTGATGCGCCGTGCTGCGCCTGTGGCGGCCGCGGTGCTGCGCGAAATCAAGATGGGCGAAGCCATCTTCGATCCCGAAAGGAGCGAACTCAAACGACGCGGCAAGCCGGTGCGTCTGACCACGTCCGAAGCCGCCTTGCTCAAACTGTTTGCTGCCAATGTCGGCCGCCCGTTCAGCCGTGCCGATCTGTGCACCCGGCTCGGCGTCACCCTCGAACGCTCCATCGATGTCCAGGTGACACGCCTCAGACGCAAGATTGAAGAGGATCCCAAACTGCCACTTTATATCCAGACCGTACGCGGTGTCGGTTATGTCCTTATTCCGGACCGGGTGAGCTAGCCGTGTGGCGTCCCCTTCGGGCTCTGCGCAAGGCGATGCCGCAACGCCTGTTCGGCCGCTCGCTTATCATCATCGTCGCGCCCGTGGTGCTGCTGCAAGGAGTGGTCACCTTCGCCTTCTTTGCCCGCCACTACGACACCATGACCCGGCACATGAGCCAGGGCGTCGCCGGCGAAGTCGCCTTTCTCGTCAATCTCGTCGAAACCCATCCCAACCCCAAAACCCGCACGGCCCTGCTCGACATGGCCGCACGGAGCATGGGCTATCAGATCTCCTATCTTCCAGGTCAGCACCTGCGTCTGCCGGTACAGCACCGCGCGCCGCATATCAGCTACATCCTGACCTATGTTTTCGACAATCAGCTGGGAGAAGACCATCCCTTCTCCTCGCGCGTGATCGGACGCTATGTCGACATCAGCGTCGATCTGAAGCACGGAACCTTGCGCCTGCTCATTCCCGCCGAACGGGTATTCGCCGGCACCGCCGAAGTCTTCATCCTGTGGATGGTGGTGTCCGCTCTTATTCTGCTCGCCATCGCCATCATCTTTCTGCGCAACCAGGTCCGGCCGATCGAACGGCTGGCGCTTGCCGCAGAAGCCTTTGGCCGTGGCCGCACCGTTCCCGACTTCCGGCCCCGTGGCGCCAGTGAGGTCCGCAGCGCTGCCGAAGCCTTCATCACCATGCGTGCACGCATTGAACGCTTCCTGCAGCAGCGCACCGAAATGCTGGCCGCGGTCAGCCATGATCTGAAAACCCCGCTCACGCGCATGAAGCTGCAGCTGGCGATGATGGATGAGACCGACGCCGCCCCGCTCATCGAAGACATCGTCGAAATGGAGCACATGCTCGAGGGCTATCTCGAGTTCGCCCGTGGGGAAGGGGGCGAGGCCGCAAACGACACCGATCTGGCCCAGCTCGTGCGCGAAACCTGTGACGCCGCGACCCGGGGCAAGGCAGCCGATCGCATCACCATGCAGCTGACCCCGGATCTGGTCCTGCCGGTCAAGCGCCATGCCCTGCGCCGCTGTCTGAACAATCTGATCGATAACGCCCTCAAGCACGGCAGCCATGTGCAGGTGAGCCTCCTTAGCCATGGCAGCGAGGACCGGCGCTTCATCGACATCGTCATCGATGATGATGGCCCCGGCATCCCCGAGGCCCGGCGCGAAGAGGCCTTCCGCCCCTTCCACCGCCTCGACGAAGGACGCAATCTGCAGACAGGAGGCTCTGGCCTTGGCCTCGCCATTGCGCGCGACATTGCCCGCGCCCATGGCGGTGAACTCAGCCTCGCGGACAGTCCCATGGGTGGCCTGAGGGCGCTTGTCCGCCTGCCGGTCTAGTCCGCAGCTCAGCGCCCGCCAAAGCGTCCAAGAAGAGTATCCGCACGGCGCAGATCGGTATCGAGCCGGGCCATGGTCCGCCCCAGATCGTCCTCATCCTCCAGCCATACTGGCAGCGCCCGAAACAGCACCAGTCCGAACGCAAGGCGGCGCGCCCCCAGCTGCCCGCCCCGATCGGCCCCGGCCAGACTGAGCAGCCGGCCGGCCACGGCGGCAAACCCCCGACCGACGCCCATGAGTGCCAGGGGATCACGCCGCAGTCCGGCATGGAGCGTCGCCACCGCCCGCTTGTGCGGGCTGAGGGCCTCAAACCAGCTCATGGCCACGTCGAACAGCTGATCGTGTGCGCTCGCGCCCGTCTCGGGGACATGGGCGGTGGTCCGCGTCAGGTCACTCAGGATCAAAGATACCAGCTCGATCTTGGACGGGCAGAGGGTGAGCAGATCCGCCAGCGGCAGCTTGGCGGCGCGTGCGACCCGGGAGAGCTGAAGCTCGTCCCACGCGGTCTTTTCCAGGAGCCTCAGCGCCGCCGCGCCAACCAGCTGGCGCTGCATGGCCTCTGTCCGCGGAGGCCGCTGAGTGCGCCCCGCCGCTTTGGGCTTGGAGCTGGTGCGCGGCGATGACCGCGACGAGGTTTTGGCTGGGGTCCGTCGGCTTGGCATACGCCATGTTTGCCTTCAGCCTTGGCAGGGTTCAAGCCGCACCATGGGCCGTGCGCATCTGCCACAGCGTGCCCGCAAGACAACGCGATCAGCTGGCCAGCTCTTTGGCGCGCCGATTGGCGGCGGCCACCGCCGCCCGCAGCACTGGGGCCAGACCATCTGCCCCCATCAGCACCCCCAGCGCCGCTTCGGTGGTGCCGCCGGGACTGGTCACATCGCGGCGGAGCGCCGCCGGCGGTCTTGGATCCGCCGCCAGTAACGCCCCTGCGCCCATGATCGTTGCCCGGGCCAGCTGCTCGGCCACCAGCGGTGGCAGCCCGATTGCGCACCCGGCCTCGGCCAGCGCCTCGACCAGGTAAAACACATAGGCCGGGCCCGAACCGGAGACCGCAGTGGTGGCGTCGATGAGGGTTTCCTTGCTGACCCAGAGGGTTTCACCCAAGGGGGCGAGCAGGGCTTCGGCGAGCTTGCGCGCGGGCGGCTCGATCGCTGCGGGCGCAAAGAGCGAGGAAATGCCGCAACCAATGGCCCCGGGCGTATTGGGCATGGCGCGGACAATACGTGCGCCGCGACCAAAATGCTTGCGCAGCGTGGCGATCGAGGTTCCCGCCGCAATCGACAGCATCAAGGTTCCGGTCTTGGCAATGGGCGCCAGATGCGCCGCTTCCAGGCGCAGGATCTGGGGTTTGATGGCAATGACACAGGCCCGCAACCTCGGCGGAGCCTGATCTGCCGCCGTCATCACCCGGATCCTTTCCTTCTTGGCCAATG
>JAKAVI010000241.1 GCA_021817355.1 Pseudomonadota bacterium
CCCCGGCCCCGGGACTTACCGTGTTTATTCGTGATCTGTCTTCTGACGGCCAGATCCATGGCATTCTGGTGCACGACAATCGCGATACGGCCCATCCCATCACCTACATCGCGCAGAGCGGCTTATTGGCACAGACCCCCAAGGGCGCGCGCCTCATCATGCGCCACGGTACCATCGAGCAGTCATCGCAGCGCGGCGCCAAACTGTCGGTGCTCAAATTCCGCAGTTATGTCTTTGACCTCGACCAGTTCGCCAACGCGCAGTCGCAAGGCATCCTGCAGATCCACGAACGCTATCTGAGCCAGCTGTTCTGGCCGCACCTGCCGGCCTCGCTGCCCGATCGCCAGAAACTGGAGGACATCTTTGTGGCGGAGGGCCATAACCGCCTTGCCGAGCCACTCTACAGTCTTGTCTTCGCCCTGATCGCACTGGCGGCGGTGACCCGGAGCCGTCGGGCCCGCGGCACCTATGCCTTGCGTCTGTTCCTTGCTTCGACCATCGCCGGGGGGATACGTATCCTCGGCTATGGCGTACAGGGGCTGGCCGCGCGCGATCCCATGATGATTTTCCTCATCTATCTGGTGCCCTTGGGCGCACTCGCCGCCACAGCACTCTATCTGAGCGGCTGGCACCACAGCTGGCCCCTGCGGCGCGCGTTGGCGGAGCCTGTGGCGTGATCTGGTCCTGGACCCTTTACCGGTATCTGGCGCGCCAATTCCTGATCGGCGTCGGCATTGTGTTCAGCGCCATCATGTTCCTGGCCTGGTCGATTGCGCTGGTGGGCCTGCTCAACCACACCGCTGGCCGGCACATCGATACCAGCCTCGTGATTGCAATGAGCCTTTTGGAGCTGCCCAATCTGGGTCTTAGCCTTCTGCCTTTCGCAGTGCTGCTGGGCGGGGTGTATAGCTTTGTGCGCCTGTCACGCAGCCAGGAGCTTCTGGCCATCCGCGCCGCCGGCGTTTCGGCCTGGAACCTGCTCGCGCCATCGCTCAGCGTGGCGGTGCTGATGGGCATGGTCAGCGTGCTGGCAATCACGCCGGTTTCCGCACTCCTGCTGCAGCAATACGCAAGTCTTGAAGCCAAATATCTGCATGGGCAGGCCTCCCAGCTCGACGTCTCGCGCAACGGCCTGTGGCTGCGTCAGGGCAACCGCCAACACCAGTCGGTGATCCATGCCCTGCGGGTCGCCGATCAGGGGGTGAGACTTTACGACGCCATCATCTTTCTCTACGGACCAAAGGATGCTTTTACCGGCCGCATCGATGCGCGCCGGGCAAATCTCAAACCCGGCTATTGGGATCTGGAAGAGGCCTATGTCAGTGATGCGGTGGGTCACGTCAAATTTTTTCCGCACTACCGTCTTGCCACCACGCTGACGCCTCAGCACATCCAGGAAAGCTTTGCCCCGCCCACGACCATCTCCTTCTGGAACCTGCCGCGCTTCATCAAGGCGGCGCGGGCCGCTGGCTTCTCTGCAACACGGTATGTGCTTTACTTCGATTCACTCCTGCTGCTTCCGGCCATGTTCGCGGCCATGGTGTTCATGGCAGCAAGTTTTTCCTTGCGCCTGGCACGGCTGGGCGGCATGGGCCGGGTGGTGCTCTACAGCGTGCTCTGCGGCTTCGGCGTTTATTTTTTCAGCGATTTGACACGCGCGCTCGGCGAGTCCGGGATCGTGCCAGTGGTTCTGGCCGCCTCGGCACCAGCTGCAGCCGCCATCCTTTTGGGCATGACGCTGGTCTTTCACCAGGAGGATGGCTGAGCATGGCGCGCGCCCGCGCACTGCGCGCCGGAGTGAGCCTCTTTGCCGTCCTGCTGGCATTTCTGGGTGCACCAGCAGAGGCAAAGGGCACGGCTCCGGCCACCGGCAGCAACAAGATCCTCCTGAAGGCGGACCGCATCACCTATGACAGCGCCCATGAGGTGGTCGTGGCCAGAGGCCATGTCGAAATCGACGACAGGGGACAAATCCTGCTGGCACAGAAGGTCGTCTATGACCAAAAGATAAACCAGGTGACCGCCTTAGGTCAGGTCAGCCTGCTTGCTCCCAACGGCAATGTCGCCTTTGCTGATCATGTCGTGCTCAGTCACGATCTGCGAGACGGTGCGCTCTCGGGCTTTCGTGCCCTGATCGGCAAAAGCGGACGCGTCGTGGCCAGCAGTGCGATAAAAAAAGGCCCCATCGTCGTCGCCCGCAACGCCGCCTACACCCCTTGCGCACTGTGTGTGCGCACCGGACACACGACGCCAACCTGGGCGCTGAAGGCGAGCAAGGTGATCTATGACCAGTCCGAGCACCGGATCTATTACCAAAACGCGCTGATCGAACTGTGGGGAGTGCCGGTATTTTACAGTCCGATCCTCGTTCACCCTGATCCCAGCGTAAAACATCTGTCCGGATTTTTACGACCTTCCGCCGGAACCTCTTCAACGCTCGGCTCATTTGTTCTCCTGCCTTACTATATCGCCATCAACGATTCGCAGGACGCAACGATAGAGCCCGTGATCACAAGCGCGGCCGGCGACATCCTGCGCGGCGAATACCGGCAGCGCTTCAATGATGGCGGCATGTGGCTGCAACCGGACGCCGGCTACGCCCCCTCCAATGGCAGGTGGTCGTGGCAGAGTGCGCTGTTCGGTGCCGGTCAGATTCCCATCGGCGACATCTGGCATTTTGGCTTCAACGCCGCGCTCACCTCGAACCAGACTTTTTTGAAGCGCTTCAACATCTCCAACGACGTCACCCTCAACAACGACCTTTATCTGGAGGCGATTTCAGGACGCAGCCGCTTTCTGATGAGCGGCTTTTATTTTCAGGACCTGCGGGTGGGGCGCGTCAATCAGAACGAGATTCCCATTGTCCTGCCGGCGATCGACTACACCTACATCCCGCGCGAGCCGGTGGCAGGAGGCCAGGTTCGTCTCAATGTCACCAGCGCAAGCATCCTGCGCAATATCGGGGCCAGCGACGAACGGCTCTCCACCCAGATGCGCTGGCAGCTGCCGATGATTACCGCCGACGGACAGCTGATCACCTTAAGCGCACAGGCTCGCGCCGATGTGTGGCGGGTGGTGGGAGATCCGGCCAATCCTGGTCTTGTCACCGATCTTCAGGGCAATCCCATTCCCGCCGGCGTGCACTACATTGACCGCGCCCAGCCTATGCTGGTCGCCGATTGGCGCTGGCCCTTCATCGCCCAGAGCCACGGCGGACACTCCTATGTGCTCCAGCCTATTGCCCAGCTGATCGCCGCCCCCTATGGCGGCAATCCCGTCGGCATTCCCAATGAGTATTCGACCAATTTCGAGCTCTACGACA
>JAKAVI010000349.1 GCA_021817355.1 Pseudomonadota bacterium
CCGCCGTACCCATGTCTTTGAATGATGGCGGCCAGATTACCGTGCGGGTCGTTCTGGATGGCGTTGCCCTGAACGCCATTGTCGATACCGGGGCCTCCCGATCCGTTCTGAATCTCTCCACCGCCGAGTCAGATTTCAGCGTGACGCCTGGCAGCCCCCGCACTCCGAGCGTGGGCCATGTCCCGGGCAGCAATGGCGACTCCTACTTTGTCCACCGCTTTCACAGCCTCACCTTCAACGGAATAAAAGTGAGCAATCCCAAGCTCGTGCTGGTCCACAACGCGGCAAGACGGCATCTCGATCGCGGACCAGCTCTGGGCAGCCTCTTCTCACACCAGAATGCAGGCGACCTCGCTCCCTTGCTGATCGGCGGCGATATCCTGCAGCATTTTCACATCTACATCGCCTATCACGAGCACATGCTCTACATCACCCCGGCAGGAAGGCCTCAACACTGAGCGTGAGGGTGGTTCTGGGCAGAGGGCGAGGGCCGGCCCTGCAATCCCGGCGTCCCGGTCGCGATCAGAACACTGAGGCAGATTCCATCCCAAATCTCCACAGCGACCGGGATTTCAGTCTCCTGCCCTCTCCCGCTTGACCTTGATCATGGAGGGCCGTCACATGGCCCCCCGTTTTGGCTGGGAGATTCGCCATGTCCGGTATTCTGTCCGACCCCTTCCACATGTTTGCCATTTATGCCGCCCTCAATGCGCTGATCATGCTGGTGCTGGGGGCCCTGGCTGTCCGCGCCCGGATGAAGGCCAATGTTGGCATTGGCGATGGTGGCAACCCTGAACTCGGGCGTCGGCTCCGCGCTCACGCCAATAATACCGAATACACGCCCATGGCGCTGATCTTGATGCTGGGCCTGAGCTCGCTGGGTAGCCCGGTCTGGATCCTGCACGCCCTTGGCCTTCCCCTCACCATCGGCCGGCTCCTTCACGGCATCGCCTTGTCGCGCAATGAGGGGCCCTCCACCTTACGCCTGATCGGCATGGTGTTGACCTTCCTGGCCTTCATTGTCGGGATTGTCGCACTTCTGTGGCTTGCGATCGTGCCCGGGCTTGTGGCTTCCTGACGCCGTGACGACGACCGATAACCCACAGGACCTGCTCGCGCACCTGATCGCCGCGGCTCATGCCGCCGGTGCAGATGCGGCTGACGCCCTGATCGTGGAAAGTACCGCAGCCGGGGTGTCCTACCGGTTGGGCAATCTTGAAGATGTGGAACGCTCCGAGAGCCGGCATCTGGGCCTGCGGGTCTTTGTCGGTCAGCGGGTGGCCTTCGTCTCCTCGAGCGATCTGGCCCGCGCGGCGGTCGACGAGCTTCCCGAAAGGGCCGTCGCCATGGCCCGCTTGGCTCCCGAGGACCGCTTTGCCGGCCTTGCTCCGGCCAACCTCCTGGCCAAACAAATTGCGGATCTTGACCTCGAAGACGCGCTAGAGCCAACCACGGAGAGCCTGATTGCCCGGGCCAAAGACATCGAGGCGGCGGCTATGGCCGTGCCCGGCGTCACCAACTCCGAAGGTGGCGGCGCCTCTTTTGGCCGGAACGCGATTGCACTGGCCACCAGTGAAGGCTTTTTCGGGCAATACGCAGCCACCAGTAGCAGTCTGGGCGTTGCCGTCCTGGCGGGGGAAGGAACCGCCATGGAACGGGACTATGATGGCGTCAGCGCCCGCCATGCCTCTGACCTTGAGCCGTTGGAGGTGGTCGGACGCAGAGCCGGCGAGCGCACAGTTGCCCGCCTCAATCCGCGCAAGGCCAAGTCAGCCGCCTTGCCGGTGGTCTTTGATCCCAGGGTGGCCGGTAGCCTGCTTGGTCATTTGATTGGCGCCATCTCGGGTAATGCCATCGCCCGAGGCGTCAGCTTTCTCAAGGATTGCCTTGGTGCCGAGGTCTTCGCACCCGGGATCACGATTGTCGACGATCCTCATCGCCGGCGCGGTCTGCGCTCAAAGCCGTTTGATGGCGAGGGGGTGCGCAACCGCCGCCAGAACCTGATCGACAAGGGGGTTCTGACATCCTGGCTGCTTGACTGCGCCAGCGCCCGCCAGCTTGGCCTGACCACGACCGGCCACGCAGCACGCGGCACCAGCGGCCCCCCAGCCCCTGCCCCGACCAACCTTTACATGGAAGCCGGGCTTGTTGATCGCGCCCAGCTCATCGCGGATATCAAGGATGGGTTCTATGTAACTGAATTAATGGGCATGGGCGTCAATGCAGTTACCGGCGACTACAGCCGGGGCGCGAGTGGCTTCTGGATTGAGAACGGTGAAATCCTCTATCCTGTCGCCGGCGTGACCATAGCCGGGAACCTCAAGGACATGTTCCGACAGCTGACACCGGCAAGTGATCTTGACTTCCGCTATGGTACCAATGCGCCGACGCTGCGTGTCGAGGGCATGACCATTGCAGGAGCCTGATGTCGTCGCCGATCTGCGTCTGCTCGAGCAATCGGTGCGCGATGCCGGCGCGGTAGCTTCCAGCCATTTTGGCGGCTCCGTCAAAAGCTGGAGCAAGAAGGGCGGCTCACCGGTCAGCGAGGCCGATCTCGCCGTTAACGCTCTGCTAGAGGCGCGTCTGCGGCCGGTTCGCCCTGATTACGCTTGGCTGTCAGAAGAAAGCACCGACAGCAAAGCGCGGCTGAGCGCGCGCACGCTCTTTGTGATCGATCCGATCGATGGCACCAGTGCCTTTATCCGGCAACGTCCGCAGTTCACCATCTGCGCAGCCGTGGTGCACGATGGCCGCCCGCTCTGCGGGGTCGTGTTTAATCCCATCCTCGACGAATTCTTTTCCGCGGCCCAGGGCCATGGCGCACAGCTAAACCGTGCACCGATCCAGGTAAGCGCACAGGCAGCGATCGAGGGCTGCCGTATGCTGGCAGGCAGCGTCATATTCCGCTATCCGCAGTGGCAAATCCCGCCCCTGCCCGCCTGGCCGCAGATGCACGTTGAAAACCGCAGTTCCATCGCCTATCGCCTCGCGCTGGTGGCGGCGGGCCGATTCGATGCCGCGCTGGTACAGTCTGCCAAGCACGAGTGGGACCTTGCAGCTGCCGACATCATCGTCACCGAAGCCGGCGGACGGGTCAGCGACCATTCTGGCCACCCCTTCCGCTATAATGGACCAACCGCAAAGCTGGCCCCCTTTGTCTGTGCGGGACCCAGCCTGCATACGGCGCTGCTCGAGCGACTGCACGCAACGCCCTTACCGAAATAAAGAGGAGCTCATGACCAACCCCACATCCAAACAGCTTCTGCACCTGGTATTCGGCGGGGAGGTGGTGGCGCCCGACTCCAGCGAGTTC
>JAKAVI010000338.1 GCA_021817355.1 Pseudomonadota bacterium
CTCCGGCGATGCCTTTCATGCCAGCGTCAGTTCCGCCATGATCACCCCTCCAAGTGGTGGAGTGCTAAAGCTCAGCGCAGGCTCCGTAGCCATTGCCCAGCTGCACCTGCCCAGCAACGTGGTTCACGTTCGTGGTCACGTCGAGGGCGCACTTGGTGATGTGCTGTCGCTGATCGATATGCCACCGCTTCGCTATCCCAGCAAATTCCATGTTGCGTCACGGACGGCGCGTGGAAAGGCGAGCATTGATCTGGCGGTCGAGGTCCCGGCGCAGCGCAACGTAGCCATGAAGGACGTCGCAATCCGCGTGAAGGGCAAGGTGCAAGACCTTGCGCTCAGCATTGGTCGCCATCGTATCCGCAATGGCACCGCAACGTTCTCCGTCAATAACAAGGCGTTGCAGGTGGCGGGACGTATCGGTTATGCCGGGGCACTGCTGGACGCGAGCTGGAATGAAAACTTCAGTTCCAAAGATCCCACTACCACGCATATCACGGCACGTGGAATCCTTGATGCCGCAGCGCGGGCCCGCCTAGGATTTGATTTTGGCGATTATCTGGCCGGTCCGGTGGCCATTGACGCCAAGCTTGCCGGTCATCGGGGCGATATCCGTTCGGCAGATATAAAGGCCGTACTCGATCCGGCGACCGTCACGCTCAACCTCATCAATTATCACAAGCCGGCAGGTGTTCCGGCCTGGATGCAGCTTCACCTGCGTCTTGATCAGGGGCAGATCGCGTCCGGGCAGATGGTGCTGAAAGGGGCCTCGCTGCATGGGCAGGGTACGGCGAAGTTCAATAGTGACGGCAAACTCGTGAAGCTCGTCATGCCGCAGCTGCATGCTGGACCGCGAAATGATTTTGCCCTGCGTGTTATCAATAGCACTACAACCGGACTGAACATCAGCATCTCTGGGCGTTCGGCCGATGGCACGGGTCTCGATCGCCTCAAGCTGACCGCCTCGCATGGGCATAAAGCGACGCCCTCTGAGTTGCCGTTCCAGTTTAATGCCAATCTTGATCGCCTCGCCTTGCATGATGGCGTGGTTTTGTCGCCTTTTGCCTTCTCGGCGAGCGGGGTGGGCGACCGGCCACAGACGCTGGCCCTGAGTGGTGACTTGTCCAAAACCGCCAAGGTCTCGGCCGATATCCTGGTCAGCGGCGGGACGCGACGCCTGCGCCTGCAAGCCGCCAATGCCGGCTTACTCCTCAACGGTCTTTTCGGCTTTCGCTCCATTCGCGGTGGCCATCTCGAACTCACTGCCACCTTGTCGCCCAAACCGACCGCGCGCGAGTTGGCGGCCAAGCGGATCATTGATTACCGGGGCGTTCTGCATATGACGAACTTTACCGTGATACACCAGCCCTTTCTGACCCGCCTGTTTTCCGCAGGATCACTTACGGGACTGATCAATCTCATGGGTGGAAAGGGGATCGCTGTCGACAAACTGATGGCGCCGTTCCGCATGGATGCAGGAATTCTCAACATCGTCGATGCCCGCGCCAGCGGACCGGCCATAGGGGTCACCGGCAGCGGCTATTTTGACCGGCGCAACGACACCGTGGCACTCGAGGGCGCGCTGGTCCCAATATACGGTCTCAACTCGATCCTCGGCGCCATCCCGGTCCTTGGCGATGTGCTGGTATCAAAGAAAGGTGAGGGTATCTTCGGCTTTTCGTATGCTGTTAGGGGCAATGCCGAAGAGCCTGACGTGAGCGTAAATCCGCTTTCAGTGTTGGCACCCGGGATCCTGAGGCGGATTTTCGAGGGCACTCCCACGGCACCCGTTCCGGCCCGGCCAGCGCCGGGACATCAGAACGGCAAACCGGGTCCCTGAGTGTCAGCCCACCGGCCGGGACTGCATCAGTTTGAATTTCCCGCCCGCTTCTTATAGGAGCCGCGAACCTTCGGGGCTTGGGCCGCATCGATCCGCGCCAGCACGTCCTCAAAGGTCATGAACGTACTGGCGATCCCAGCTTGCATCGCGGGTGTCATGCGCAGCTTCCCATGGGTACGGATGAAGTTGTAGAACAGGGTGTAGAGGGCGACCATATGGGCATGGTTCGCCACCTTCTTGCTGTGGCCGTTGGTAAGGCGAGTGAAGCGGCGCATATGCATGCGCATCGTCTTGTTGTGGGCTTCCACGAATGACGTGCTGATGTGGCGGGCGTCGGGATTTCCCTCAACCTTGTACTTCTTGATGCCAGTGCATTGGGCCGGGCTATAGCGGCCTACCGGAGCGGGTGTAGCGCCGTACATCTTCACGATCTGCGCATAGTCCACATCGGCCCCGAACGCGCCCTCCACGGCTTCCAGATAGGCTTTGTGGCCGTCCGTGCTGATCTGGACCCGGTTGGCGAGGCGGCTGCGCAGATCGTCCATAAGCTCCATAGCGGCTTCGCCGGAGCGGTCCCCGACCAGATAGGACACGATCAGCTTGGAGTCGGCATCGATGCCGGTCCAGGTCCAAATATCACCAGCGTCATCCGGCGCGGCTTTCGCCTTCGCCACATTGGCTTGCTTGCAATAGTTGAAGGCCCAGATTTCATCGCACTGGACGCGCTTGGCCTTCACATCGTGCACCAGCTCATCGTGCATCTTGGCGCACACCGTCCCGGCATCGATCAGCGCCTTGATGACCGTGTTGAAGCTCACATCCGCAACCCGCGCGATAGCCCGCATGGACATGCCCTCGCACAGGAGGGTGAGGATTTGGACGCGATTGGCGAATGGCAGCTTGTTCATACCAATAAGATATGAACTATTATGCTTAGCGTCAAGCATTCGCGAGCCCTTTTCGGCTTGTGCCGGAAACTTTTTGGGCTATAATTCCAAAATTGGAAAGTCCAATTTCGGGAGCCTACTGTGGATGAGGTCGTACTTTCGCTCTTGGGCGGCACGCGCCCAGACGATGCCAAGAACTTTCTGATCTCTTGGTCTGAGCGGCGCACAAGCTCTTGGATGGATGCGGCGAGGGATGCCAAAGCTCGCTCAGCCTCAGGGGGGCATCTTCCGCAAATCCGTGGCCAACTTCGCTATCACCTGGGCGAACGATCTTTGTCCGATGCGGCGTCCCACTGCGGTGTCGGCTGCATGCCGCTTTCTACCAAGCCAAAGGGTGGCACCTTCATGGTGGCTCGGGTTGGTAGGTTTGCGCTGATAAACCTGAAACTTTCCAAGACCCATGCCCTTCCTCGCCGCTCGACTACACGGACATTGTTGGCACAGCCCAACCAAGAGATTGACCCTCAGACGGGGCTTTTCGACGACGAGCGCGGAGCGCGCGGGACCACTGAGCTTGCCTA
>JAKAVI010000470.1 GCA_021817355.1 Pseudomonadota bacterium
GGGCTGCCGAAAGTCTCGTGGCCGGCCGGCCACTGCGCTATGTGAACGCGTTGTGACGGCGTTCGCATCTGTGACATCATCGCCCGGACACAGCATTGGAGGATACGCATGAATCGTCTTTTGGGGCGCGGCGCCATCGTGACCGGAGCCGGCAGTGGCATTGGCCGTGCCGCAGCCAAGCTTTTTGCCGCCGAGGGAGCGAAGGTCATCTGCTTTGACCGTGCTGAGGGGGTCGAAGATACCGGCCGTGCCATTCGTGAGGCCGGCGGCACGGCGATCGTGCTCAAGGCCGATGCGGCGAAGGAGAGCGATGTTGCCGGTGCCGTGGATCTGGCACTGCGCGAATTTGGCCGGCTCGATGCGGTTTATGCCAATGCTGGTATTTCCGGCGGTCTTGGCCCCAGTTTCTTCGAGGCTACCGCGGCGGACTGGATGCAGATCCTCGAAGTCAATCTCATCGGCGTGTTTCTGGCCATCAAGCATGCCGCCCGGGTGATGGTGCCGGCACAAAAGGGGGCCATCGTCTGCACCGCCTCGGTCGCGGGCCTGCGCTCGGGAGCCGGCCCGGGCCCCTATAGTGCAAGCAAGGCCGGCGTGATCAATCTGGTCTCCACAGCAGCCAACTTCCTCTATGGTACCGGTGTGCGCGTCAATGCCATCTGCCCGGGCATCATCGAGACGGGCATGACGCAGCCCATTTTCGAGCGCGCCCGTGCGCGCGGCACGGAAGGCAAAATCGGCCAGCTCAATCCCCTGCGCCGCTATGGTCATCCAGAGGAGATCGCGGCGGCGGCGCTGTTCCTGCTCAGCGACGAGGCCTCCTACGTCAATGGGCAGGCGTTGCCCGTCGACGGCGGACTGTCATCGTCCTTGCCGGTGGTTGGTCGCGACAAGTAGCGTTCGCCCAGTCTGCGGGCTTATTGACCGAATACCCGGGCAAAAATGGTGTCGACATGCTTGAGGTGATAGTCAAGGTCGAACAGTTGGGTAAGTTCCGCGGTCGACAAGGCTCCGGTGACGTCCTGGTCGGCGAGAAGAAGGTCCAGCAGTGAACCTTCGCCGTTCCAGGCGCGCATGGCATTTTTCTGGACAAGACGATAGGCCGTTTCGCGACTGACGCCGGCCTGGGTAAGGGCAAGCAGCACGCGCTGGGAATGAACCAGCCCGCGGGTGTGGTCGAGGTTTTGCTGCATGCGTTCGGGATAGACGCGGAGCTTTTCGATGACGCCGGCGGCACGCACGAGGGCGAAGTCGAGGGTAATGGTGGCGTCCGGACCGATATAGCGCTCGACCGAAGAATGTGAAATGTCGCGTTCGTGCCAGAGCGCCACATTCTCGAGGGCCGGTGTCACATAGGCGCGCACCATGCGGGCAAGACCGGTGAGATTTTCGGTCAGGACCGGGTTGCGCTTGTGCGGCATGGCGCTCGAGCCCTTCTGCCCTTCTGAAAAATATTCCTCCGCTTCCAGCACCTCGGTGCGCTGCAGGTGACGGATCTCGACGGCCAGCCTCTCGATCGAGGCCGCAACCACGCCCAGTGCGGCAAAGAATGCAGCATGACGGTCGCGCGGGATCACCTGGGTAGAGACCGGTTCGATGGCAAGGCCCATCTTGGTTGCGACATGGGCTTCGACGCGCGGATCGATATTGGCGAAGGTACCGACCGCGCCTGAGATCGCACACACCCTGATCTCCTCGCGCGCCGCGCACAGCCGCGCCCGGGCCCGCGTGAACTCGGCATAATAGCCCGCGAGTTTGAGGCCAAAGGTGGTGGGTTCGGCGTGAATGCCATGGCTGCGGCCGATGGTGGCGCTGTGCTTGAACTCGAAGGCGCGCTTTTTGAGCGCGCCGAGCAGTAGGTCGGTGTCGGCGATGAGGATGTCGGCGGCGCGCGTCAGCTGGACCGACAGGCAGGTGTCCAGCACGTCGGAAGAGGTCATGCCCTGGTGCACGAAGCGGGCTTCGGGACCAACGATTTCTGACAGATGGGTGAGAAAGGCGATGACATCGTGCTTGACTTCACGCTCGATCGCATCGATGCGATCGACGTCAAATACCGCATCGCGACCTTTCTGCCAGACCTTCTGCGCCGCGTCTTTGGGGATGACGCCGAGCTCGGCCAGGGCGTCGGCCGCATGGGCTTCGATTTCAAACCAGATGCGGAATTTTTCTTCCGGTGACCAGAGCGAGGTCATTTCGGCGCGGGCATAGCGCGGGATCATGTAGGAACTCCAGACTTCAGCTGACGGGATCAGATCCCGCCCAGCGCCACATATTTGATTTCGAGATAATCCTCGATGCCGTATTTGGAGCCTTCGCGGCCAATGCCGGACTCCTTGACCCCGCCGAACGGGGCAACCTCGGTCGAGATGATGCCTTCATTGGCACCGATGATGCCGTACTCAAGGCCCTCGGCGACGCGGAAGATGCGTTTGACGTCGCGGGCGTAGAAATAGGCGGCCAGACCATACTGCGTATCATTGGCCATGCGGATGGCTTCGGCGTCGTCCTTGAAGCGGAACAGGCTGGCGACCGGACCGAAGATCTCTTCGCGATAGAGGTCCATTTGCGGTGTGGCGGCGCTGATCACGGTTGGCTCAAAGAAGGTGCCCCCGAGCGCATGGCGATGACCGCCGAGTTCGATCTTCGCACCTTTGCGGGCGGCGTCGGCGATCAGACGCTCCACCTTTTCGAGGGCCTGTGTGTTGATCAGCGGACCCTGGGTGATGCCATCCTTGCTGCCGTCACCGACCTGGAGGGCGCGGGCCCGCTCGATCAGCTTGGCCTTGAAGGCGTCGTAGACGCCGTCCTGAACCAGGATGCGGTTGGCGCAGACGCAGGTCTGGCCCATGTTGCGGTATTTGGAGAGCATAGCCCCTGCAGCTGCCTGGTCGAGATCCGCATCATCGAACACGATGAAGGGGGCGTTGCCGCCAAGTTCGAGGCTCACTTTTTTGACCGTGCCGGCGCATTGCGCCATCAGCAGCTTTCCGACCTCGGTGGAGCCGGTGAAGGAGAATTTGCGCACGGCGGGATGGCTGGTGAGGACCTTGCCGACGGCCACGGGCTGGTTGGAGGGCACGACGTTGAAGACGCCGGCTGGCAGGCCGGCGCGCTGCGCCAGTTCGGCGAGCGCGAGCGCACAGAGGGGTGTGTCTTCTGCCGGCTTGATCACCGCGGTGCAGCCGGCAGCGAGCGCCGGGGCGAGCTTGCGGGTGATCATGGCGACGGGAAAATTCCATGGCGTGATGGCGCCGACGACGCCGATCGGCTGCTTGAAGACGAGAATGCGGCCGTCGCGCTT
>JAKAVI010000164.1 GCA_021817355.1 Pseudomonadota bacterium
AAAAGGCTTCCGTGTGCAGATCAACTGTACGCTCTTCAACGATGCCGATCCCGAGCGTACCGCCAATTTCTTCGATAACGTGATGGCGATGGGTGTTGACGGCATTACCGTCTCACCCGGTTATGCGTATGAGCGCGCGCCTGATCAGCAGCATTTTCTCAATCGCGAACGCACCCGCAATCTCTTCCGTGATATCCTGCGCCGTGGTGATGGCGGCAAGAAATGGGATTTTACCCAGTCCGACCTCTTTCTTGATTTTCTGGCCGGCAATCAGACCTATGAATGCTCCCCCTGGTCGATGCCGCTGCGCTGCGTGTTCGGCTGGCAGAAGCCCTGCTATCTGCTTGGTGAAGGCTATGTGAAGACCTTCAAAGAGCTCATGGAAGATACCGACTGGGACAAATACGGCGTCGGAAACTATGAGAAGTGTGCCAACTGCATGGTCCATTGCGGTTTTGAGGGCACGGCGGTGGCCGATTCTGTCAGGCATCCCTGGAAACTGGTGGGGATACACCGAAACGGCGTGCGTACCGAAGGGCCGATGGCGCCCGATATCGATCTGTCCCACCAACGCCCGGCGGAATATGTTTTCTCGCGTCATGTCGAAAACAAGCTAACCGAGATAAGGGCAAGCAAACCCGACACCAAGAAGGCGCAGGCTGCGGAATAGGCTGGAGAAGGCGGTCTGTGCCCGCCAGCCGGTAACGATGAGTTCGCTGAGCTGGCCGGGCTCGCGCATGAGCGCCATCAGAAGGGAAGCCAGCGCGATCTTGCCGTTGGCCGTCATCGCCACATGTACAGCTGGTGGCAGGCTGTGCTGGGCACCGTCTGCAATCACTCTGAGGGCACAAAAGGGTAGCCCATGACGGTCCGCCAGCTGAGCGGCGATATGTGATTCGAGATCGACAGCGAGCGCTCCTGTCGCCGCCCGCAACTGCGCTTTCTGGGCGGGCAGCTCAACAATGCGATCGCTGCCGGCAAGCGGACCTTCAACCACAGGGAGCCTTTCACGCACCGCGGCGCGCCAGCGCGCGTCGCAGTCAAAGCGCGTGCCTGTACCCATGATGGCGGTAGCCAGGATTACGCTGCCAGGACCAAGCTTGGGATCAAGTCCACCACATAAACCTGCAGACAGAACGGCGCGGCCGCCGCGTCCGATTGCGGCCTCAAGATCTGCGGCGAGCGTACGGTTATCGCTGCCACCGGACAGGACGATCTCACAGTCCGCGCCAAAGCCTTTGGCTTCGCGCCGCATTCCGGTGACGGCAACAAGACCTTTCATAGACCGAAGTCAACGGAACGGGTGTTGGACGTGCGCAAATTGCGATACCGGGCAAGTGCCCAAAGCGGGAAAAACTTCGGGTAGCCATGATAGCGCAGGTAGAAGACGCGCGGAAAGCCTCCACCTGTGTAATGGTCCTGATCCCACAGGCCGTCAGGGTTCTGGCTCACGCGCAGATACTCGATACCGCGGGCAACTGACGGATGATCTACCTGGCCCGCAGCCATCAGGCCGAGGAGCGCCCATGCCGTCTGGGACGCGGTGGATGGCGAGCGCTCATAGGCCTTATAATCAAGTTTGTAGCTGCTGCAGTCTTCGCCCCAGCCGCCGTCTTCGTTCTGGATCGCGATCAGCCAGTCCGCCGCCTTCTTCAGCATCGGGTTTGCAGGTGCAATCCCCGCGGCGTTTAGACCACATAAGGCTGACCAGGTGCCATAAATGTAATTGACACCCCAGCGTCCGACCCAGCTGCCATCCTCCAGCTGGGTCCGCGCCAGATAGTCGATCGCCCGCTTCATGCTCGGGCTATCCTTGGCGTGCCCCAGCTGCGCCAGCATCCCAAGGCAGCGCCCGGTGACGTCTTCGGTAGGCGGGTCGAGAAGGGCGCCATGATCAGCAAAAGGAATATTGTTGAGGTAATAGTAGGTGTTGTCGGCATCGAAGGCGGCAAAGCCGCCATTGTGGCTTTGCAGGCCCAGGATCCATTCCGCGCCGCGGGCAATCGCCTCGGGCGCGTCCGGATCAGGCGCCATCACATGTTGGGCGCGCTCGAGGGCCATGACCACGACGGCGGTATCATCCAGATCGACATAATGGGGGTTGTTATACTGAAAGGCCCAGCCGCCAGGCCGGACCTTCGGCCGCCGCTCGGCCCAGTCGCCCTTCAGTTCGAGGACTTGAAGAGGCTTGAGCCAGTCCAGACCACGGCGGACCGCAGCCAGCGCCGCATCGGCATTGGCCTCCAGGAGCGCATGGCAGGTAAGGGCGGTGTCCCAAACCGGGGAAACGCAAGGCTGGCAATAGGCTTCCTCTTCCTTGATCACCAGCAGATTTTCAACCGATTTGCGCGCGATCGCGCGGTCGGGATGGGTGGGTGGATAACCTAGGCAGTCGAACATCATGACGCTGTTCGCCATTGCCGGATAGATGGCGCCAAGACCATCCTCGCCATTGAGTCGCTCGCGAACGAACCTGAGACAGGCGTCGATCGCCCGTCGACGCAACCTTTTGGGCCAGACCGGCTCGAGGGTCTTGAGGATGACGTCAAGTGTGCCAAAAAATGCGGCCCAATAGCGGTTCTGATGGGCGGCACGCAACTGCGCCCTGCTGCCTTTGGGCAGAAACAGTTCCGGCACGTGTACGCCGCGGGGATTTTTTGCTACGGGCTTTTCGGATTGCAGTACCAGCAGCGGTACGATCACGGTGCGTGCCCAATAACTCATCTTGGACAGATGAATGGGAAACCAGCGTGGCAGAAGGATCAGTTCGGCTGGTACGCTTGGTGTGTCCTGCCATGAACTGTCGCCATAAAGCGCCAGCTGTATGCGAGTGAAGACATTGGCTTTGCGCGCGCCGCCGCTATCGAGGATGGCCTGGCGGGCGCGAAGCATGTGCGCCGCCTGGGGATCATCACCGATCATCTTCAAGGCGAAGTAGGCCTTGACCGTGGCTGACAGGTCGAAGGCGCCATCGTGAAAGAGCGGCCAGCCACCATGATGCGGCGATTGAATGCGGCGCAGGTAATTACCAATCTTGTGCTCGAGCACAAGATTGGCATCCTCGCCGAGGTAGTGGACAAGCAGAATGTATTCAGCCGGAATGGTCGCGTCAGCCTCCAGCTCATAGACCCATTGCCCGTCCGGTCTTTGATCCTTGAGCAGCGCCGCAGTGGCCGCGCTTATCGCCTGTTCCAGCGCCTGCGGTTCCACGCTCATCGTCTTGTCCATCTGCCGTCTCCGGTTTTGTGCGCGGCGGGTCGACGTTTTAGCGGAACGCGCGAGAGGTACCAACGTCTTTTGGTTTACGTAGCGTTCAAGATGAGCTCGGCTGCGGTTTCGCCCGAGCGCAATGCCCCCTCAATCGTCGCCGGCAGCCCGGTCTGGACCCAGTCTCCGGCAAGGACAAGGTTACGCCAAAGCGTAATCTGACCGGGACGACGGCTGTCCTCTTTAGGGGTGGCGGCAAAGGTGGCTCTGCGCTCCTTGACGATCTGCCAGCGCGGCAGAGGGCAGGTCAACTGGTGCGCCGCGGCGACGTCTGCCCACAGCCGCAGCGCCAGACTGTCACGATCCTCATCGAGCAGGCGGTCGGCACCGGACACTGTGACCGATAGGCGGTCGGAAAAGGCAAATATCCATTCGGCGACGCCGCCGATCACCCCGATGATCGGTTCGGCTCCGCTTGGCGCTGGCAGTGCGAAATGGCCATTGATGATGGCACGAAATCCGGAGGGCGCGCAGATCTGAGGGACGAGGTCGGTTGCTACCCAGGAAGGCACGGCCAACACCATCTTGTCCTGCGGCTCAAGCGCGATGCTCTGACCAGCAAGTTCAAGACCCTTGATGCGGGCGTCCTCGAACAGGAGTTTGCGTACGCGCTTGCCGAGGATCACGCTGACCCCGTGCTGCTCCAGAAAACTGAGCGCTGGTGCCACGAAGGCATCGGCAAGATGCGGCGAGGCAATGCGCGGACAATAGGCCCGACCACCCCTGAACAGGGTTTGACGGATCACGGCTGCAGCCAGCCTTGCAGAAGCCCTACGAGGATCGGTGTTGAGCGCCGCGAGCAAGAGCGGGGCCAACAGCTTGTCCCACAACGCGCCATGGCACGAAATCACGTTCTCGACCCGCGCATCTTCTTTGGCGCCGAGCAGGTTCAAGATCGCGAGATATTCGCCAAGATGCGTGCCTGGTACGCGCCGCGCCGGTGCCAGAATCCACCATGCCAGCGGGCCGTCATTGGGTCGGATGATCCAGCGGGCACCGGTTGTAACATCGAAGAAGGCAAACCGTGCATGCTGAGGCCCCTGCAGCCGGGGGAGAGCGCCGATCGTCTGCACATAGCGATGGACGGCAGGATTGCCCGAGAGAACGAGATGATTGCCGTTGTCGATGACCTGATCCAGCGCGGTATCAAAGTAGGAACGGCAGCGCCCACCGGCCTGATTGGCACCTTCGATCAGTGTTACCCTGGCTCCGCGTGCAACGAGATTGACTGCGGCGCTGAGGCCAGCGAGCCCTGCGCCGATGACATAGACGCGTCCCGAGCTCATCTGCCCAGTCCATTGGCAAGGACAATCTGAGCCAGCTTGAGCTTGGACAGTGCCACCCGACGGCGCGGCGCCTGCCAGCCCGCGCGTTCCATTTCGGACAATATCTGCGAATAGACTGCACCCATCAGCCGGGGCGTCGCGATGCGTCCCTTGGGTTTTGCAGCCATAAGGCGCTGGGCGCTGGCGTAATGGCGATGGGCGAGGGCCGCCAGCTGGCGGCAGGCGTCGTCCAGGCGCGCGTCGCTCAAAACCGTCGCCGGATCGCGGCTCGTGATACCGGCGGCAGCGAGAAAATCGCGCGGCAGATAGAGCCGGCCAATCAGGGCATCCTCATCAAGGTCACGCAGGATATTCGTGAGCTGCAGCGCGCGTCCCAGATCATGCGCAAGGGCAAAGCCCGCGTCTTCATTCATGCCAAAAATCTTCACCGAGAGCCGGCCGACGGCACTGGCCACGCGATCACAGTATAGATCGAGGACGGACAGCTCTGGCGCCACGATATCCTCGCGCACGTCCATTTCCATGCCGTCAATCACCGCGAGAAAATCTTCAAGACGCAGGTCAAACTCGTGCACCGGCTGAACCAGGTAGGACAGGTGTGACGGGGGAATTCCGCCATAGAGACCGGCAAGGTCTGCGCGCCATGCGTTCAGGGCATTCTGCCGTTCACTGCGCGTGCCCAGGCCGTCATCGGCAATGTCATCCACCGCACGGCAGAAGGCATAGATGGCAAACATCGCCTCGCGCTGTAGCGCGGGCATCAGACGCATGGCGAGATAAAAGGAACTGCTGGCCGCTTTCTGTTGGACCGAGAGCGTCTGCGCGGGTCGCGTTTCTTCTTGCATCGTTGCGCTCATTGCCGCGTCCGCGCCAATTGCCAGGAACTGCGGTTCCAGCGCTGCGCGGCGAAGCGCAGGCTCGTACCCAGGACGAGCGGTATCAGCTCCAGCGTGGTGTGATGCACCCGTTCGCTCAAGGGATCCTTGCGCAGGAGTTTGGCAGTCAGGTCCTGTGCCAATTGCTGGATGATCGCAACTTCGAAGGCCAGGCGAGGATCGCGTATCTGGCTGGAAAAGGGCTTGGCATAGGCGAGCAGCTGACTGGTACGTCGGGCCAAGGATTTGATCACCCGTTCCAGCGCTGGAGTTGCCCGCGGTTCCATCAAGGCTTCGGGTCCGATGCCTTCTGCCCATAATGTTTCCATGGGAATGTAGACGCGGTCGAGCCGTTGGTGATCCTTTTTGCAATCCTGCAGATGATTGATCACCTGCAGCGCCGCGCACAACGCATCATTGGCGGGCCAGGTGCCGACGTCTTCGCCATGTACGTCCAGTACGAAGCGACCAACCGGCATCGCGGAATAACGGCAGTAATCCATCAGCGCATTCCAGTCACGGTAGCGCAGCTGCGTCACGTCACGCCGAAATGCCTCGAGCAGATCAAGTCCGTGCTGGGGCGAAAGTCCCTTTGCGTTCACGATTTCCCGCAGCCGGACCGCTTGCGCAATGGTTTGGCTTTCGCCCGTAAGACTGGCGCGGAATTCCTCGAGCAGCCTGAGTTTGTCGTCGGCCGCAGCGGAGGGGTGATCGGCCACGTCGTCGGCGGCGCGCGCAAACGCATAGAAGGCGTGAATGGCGGGACGGTGACGCTTGCGGATCAGGGCCGAGGCGACGGGAAAATTCTCGTCACCCGCTCCTTTTCCGGACTGAAGTTCGGCGACCGTACTGCTCATGACTGACCCATTGCCTGGGGCCGACCTTTCCACATGCCACCCTGCCCCCGCCAGTGTTGAAGCGCTGAATCGAGGGTAAAGAGGGCATATAGAAGGCCGATCGCCGGCAGGGCCAGTCCCCAGAGGGGGCTCCGGCCATAAAAGCGCAACATCGGCCGGAAGGAGGCCGCCATCAGCCCATAGGCCGCTGCCGCCGCCAGCCAGCTTTCATCCGGGGCGAGCAGCATGTAAACCGGCGGGCTCAGGAACATCAGCGCGAGCCCGAAGAGGGTGCCGAGGAGGAGGAGCGGATTGTAGCGGAGCTGGGCATAGGCCGAACGGGCGACCATGCGGCGGATTTCGGTCATCCGCCGATAGGGACGGATGGACTGGGCTCGCTCCGTCAGCCCGAGCCAGATCGGCCCCTGGGTCTTCATCAGCCGGCCCATGGCGCAGTCATCGATGATCTCGCCCTGAATGGCTGCGATGCCACCAGCGGCTTCCAGCGCAGAACGACGGATCAGCATGCATCCACCTGCCGCCGCCGCCATCCTATTTCGAACGCTGTTTACCCAGCTGAACGGATAAAGCATGGCGAAGAAATAGACAAAGGCCGGAATGAAAAACCGCTCTGGCCAGGTCGCGCAGTGCAGCTTTGCCATGAGAGAAGTCAGGACAAGACCGTCGGCCTCGGCGCGGCGGACCAGTTCGGTCAGATTGTCCGGGGTATGGCGGATGTCGGCGTCGGTCAGCCACAGATAGTCGCACGGCTCCCTGGCAGCATCGAGAACGCCCTGGTGCACGGCCCATAGTTTGCCGGTCCAGCCGGCGGGGCGTGGGCTCCCGGCGAGCACGCGCAAGCGCGTCTCGGCGCCAAGGGCGCGGGCCTGAGCGCTGGTTCCGTCGCTGCTTTCATCGTCAACCAGTACCACGCGGAGGGGCCCCCCGTAGTTCTGCCCAAGGAGGCTCGACAGCGTGGTTGCGATCACGTCCGCTTCATTGCGCGCCGGCACAACCGCGGTCACCGAGGGCCAGCTCACAGGTGTGTCTTTGGGTAGGTGACGATCGTCGCGCTCGCCCGCCTGCCAGAACAGGCCGCGAAACAGCAGCAGGTAAAGCCAGACCACCAGCGGCAGTCCGCCGAACAACCCATCGCGCAATACCGGCCAGATCACGACAGATATCCTTCGGCGTCAAACCAGCCTAGTGCATCGCGCAAAGCCTCTTCATAGGGGCGTGCTCGATAACCGAGCTCGGCGGTTGCCTTGGCCGAGGAAAAGAACATGTGATGGCGTGACATGGCAAGCGCATCCCGCGTGACGAAGGGCTCCTTGCCGCTCAACTCTGCGGTGATTTCCGCCACCAGGGCCAAGGGATAGAGCGGGATACGCGGCAAGCGGATTGCCGGAGCCCTTTTGCCGGTCAGTCGGGCGATTTCTGCCAACATCTGCTTCAGCGTCGCGTTCTGGCCGCCGAGTATGTAGGTCTCACCGATGCGGCCATGGGCGCGGGCGAGCAGATGGCCTGTGGCGACGTCGTCGACATGAACAAGATTGAGGCCGGTGTCTACGAACGCCGGAATACGTCCGCGCGCCGCCTCCACAATGATGCGCCCGGTCGGCGTCGGGCGTACATCGCGCGGCCCGATGGGCGTGGACGGACTGACCAGAACGATCGGCAATCCCTGCTGCGCATAATCCTCGACGATGCGCTCGGCCACCACCTTGCTCTTCTTGTAGGCACCGATGGCAGTATCGAAGGAAGCTCGGTCTCGCTCGTCCGCATCGCCTCCGTCGCTGCGCGGCTTTAGCGTTGCCACCGAGGAGGTGTACACGACCCGCCGGATACCGGCTTGCTTCGCCGCCTCCAGCACATTGCGCGTGCCCTCACGGTTATTGGCGATGATCTCGTCGGGATTGCGTGCCCACAGACGATAATCTGCGGCGACGTGAAACAGATCTTCGCAGCCATCCATGGCATGGCGCAGTGACGCCGGATCTCTCAGATCCCCGAGTACAACCTCGCAACCCAGTCCCTGCAGATTGGTTTTGGGGCTGGTGGGACGGGCGAGTGCCCGGACCTCCTCGCCTTGGGCCAGCAATGCCCGCAGGACTGCTGAGCCCACAAAACCGGACGCACCGGTGACAAGGACGCGGCTCATCCTTGCACCTTCGCCTGCCGCTCCGCACGCAGGCGTGCGGCGAAGCTGCCTTCAGACAGCTGCCACCCAAGCAGGATCGGCGCACCGTCGGTAATCTGCTGGGCTCGGCGCAGCAGCGACAGCGCTATCCCGATTTGGGCGGGTACCCCGAACAGCGGCATCAGGACAGCGTAACCGGCTTCCTGCACGCCGATGGCGTTGGGCACGAACACGGCGGCGCTGCGCAAGGCGCACATCAGTGCTTCGATTGCAACCGCATCTGCCAATACCACGTGCCAGCCCATCAATCTGAGCGCGAGCCAGGTAAACACGCCAGTTCCGATCCAGCCGGCAAAATGGATGCAAAAGCCTGCCACCATGCGCCCTGGCTGGGCGTGAACCTGGCCGATGAGGCGATGGATGTCGCCGGCGTAAGGGGCGGCCTTGGGCAAAAAGCGGGTGGCGACGCGTTCCAGGACATCGAAGCCGCGGCGCTGGGCAACGATGAAGCCGCCCGCGCCCAAAACTCCGAGCACGATGGCGACCGCACCGGCTTCGAGGATGTCCAGTTGGCGCCCGTCCAGAGGCAAGGTAATGACGAGAATAAGAATGCCACCAATGATGAAGCAGATCTGCGCGATCATCTCGAGCGTCACATCCACTGCCATTGTCGCCAGCGCGTTGGCGATGGGCAGCCCGCGCAGACTGGCGGCACGGGCGCCGATCAGCATGCCGCCCAGCTGCGAGAAGGGCAGCACATCACCGGCAGAATCGCGTACCGCACGCGCCCAGAAGAACGTCAGCAGGCGCCGCGCATGGTGTTGCGGAACGATGAGATACCAGGCGCTTCCCAGGAGCATGAAATTCGCCAAAGCGAAGAGGCACAATGCACCAAAACCGGTCCAGCCAATATGCGCGACGGCATGCCAGATCGCATCAAAGCCTACAAAGGCAATGAGGTAGCCAGCGCCCGCAAGCCCGGCCAGCGCAGCAAGAATGACGCTGAGTTTCACACTGTCTCCTGACGGCTGGACCTGCCTACGCTCACGCTTTACTCACGACGCGTAACACACGCTGCCAGAACCTTACCGCTCTGGGTACAAGGCGCGGACGCAACAGACGTGGATCATATGTGCCCAGTCGCCGGTCGTTTTCAGCCAGGCACAGCTCCATCAGTTCCCGTATAGAAACGTCCACCCCGAGCTCCGTTGCACCGGTGACGGTGAAGTTGTTGTCCTGGCCGTTGGCCAGGTTGTTGCCAAGGCTGATCCTTTCATAGATCAGAAAGGCCCATACCGCCATGATTTTGAGTGCAAACCAGGGGCGCCGCCAAAAGGGTATGTTGCGCCGACGCCAGCCCACCCAGTTCACGAAGAACAGGATATGTCGGCCCTCCTCACGCATCACCGGTTCGAAGGTGTCTACGAGTTCGGGCGGAAAAAATTCGGAACGCTTGGCCAGTTCGAAGAGGCCGAAGGCAAAGAAGCTGTCGATGCACTCACTATAACCGGTGACCATGAAGGCCCATTCCGGATCGCGTGGTGTCACATAGTCGGGCTCGGGCGCCAAACTGATGCCATAGGCCTCGACCATATTGTGCAACACATGTTTGTGGCGCTTTTCTTCGTAGGCGTTAAGTTCGATCGCCCGCTTCAGCAGGGGGTCTCGCACCGTTTCGCCATAGGCCGCCACTCTCTGACTGGCCTTCCCCTCGGTTTGCACCGCAATGTCCCAGATCGGAAGCGAGATAATCTTGCGCCGGGCCTCTGCCGGCAGGCGGGGCCATTCCATGAGGGCCGGCCGATAAGGATCAAAGGTTGCCAACAGCGTGTGGCAGAACAAATTCTTGTGCGCTGCGCTGCCCAGTCGGATGGCGCCTGGGCCGGGGGGATTGCCCAGGTCGAGGCTGGCAAAATCGGGTAGGTCGAGGGAAACAGCTCCCATGAGATCACCTTTTGCGTCCGAAGCTAAGATGGCCAGCCCAATCCGACTGCCGGGCTTCGAGTATATCCGATCGTTTTAGGTGGATGAAAAGAGACGAAAGGGCGCGGGGCTGCGGGCTAAAAATCGACGAATCCGCCGCGCCGTATGCTGGGATCAGCGGCCAGCCGGACCACCTCCTCATCACAAAGCGCCGCGAGCTCTTCGGCATAGGCATAGCCCGCCGCCGCACCCAAAAAGCCGCCCCGCGTAGCTGGATGCAAGTAGATCTCACTCAACCCCTCCGGCAGGTGGGCTATGAGCCCGGCAAGGCGTGTGCGTGTCATCGCCCCGGACCAGGCCAGACCAAAGACATGGTCCGGAGTTAAAAGACCCGCCCTGGCGATGCGGCCGCGGACAAGTTTGGCCCAGGGTGCGGTCACCCACGCCGGTGGCGGCGTCAGCTGGCCAGGTTCGGCGGCAGCCAGCACATGGCGTGGTTCCTGCGGTACACGCATCGCGCGCATGCCGTACCGCTTGCCGATCTTGAGGATCAGCGCAGTGATGGTGGGATGCAGATGAAAGTGCTTGTGCGTGTTGACGTGATCAAGACGCAAGCCGCAGCTGCGGAAGGCTTCAAACTGGGCAGCGATCTCGTGCGCCAGCTGGCGGCGCACCGCGGGGCGCAGAAACATTTCGGCGCCGACCACCGCCATGTCCGTTCGAAACCAGCCATTGCGCTCGACAAGGTCGGGAATCGCGGCCTGCGGCAGCATGGGCTTGCCTTCAACGAGTACGATGTGCAGCCCAACCCGCAGTTGGGGCATGCGGCGCGCACGTGCCACCGCATCGGCGACGAAAGGCGCTCCTACCATCAGGCTGGCTGCCGATAGCACGCCCTGGCAATGGGCACGCTCGACCGCCTCGTTCACCTCGCAGGCAGCGCCGAAATCGTCTGCATTGACTATGAGGCCCTTCATGGCCTGGCCTCATCGTCCGTCGATCACGCTGCGTGGCGCCGTTCGCGCAGGAACTGAAAGAACTCCACGCCTTCGCGCAGGCGACGTTTCATCATGTCGGTTGAACGCACCATTTCGCCGACGATAGCGGCGATTTTGGTCGGGCGGAAGTAGAACTGTCTGTAGAAATCCTCCAGCGAGTCAAAGATCTCTTTGTGGCTGAGGTGGGGATAATGCAGCGGCGCGATCTGAATGCCGTGCTCATCCACCAGTTCCGCATTGGCGGCGTCAAGCCAGCCATTCTGCACGGCCTGATCGTAAAGATAGGTGCCCGGATATGGTGCGGCCAAGGATACCTGAATGGTATGCGGATTGATACGCTTGGCAAATTCGACGGTTTCGCGAATGGTCTCGGTGGTTTCGCCCGGAAGTCCAAGGATAAAAGTACCATGTATGGTGATACCCAGATCATGGCAGTCCTTGGTGAAGCGTTCTGCGACTTCGATGCGCATACCCTTCTTGATATTGTGCAGGATCTGCTGATTGCCGCTTTCATAACCGACCAGCAACAGTCGCAAGCCACCATCCTTGAGCTTCTCCAGCGTCTTACGCGGCACATTGGCCTTGGCATTGCATGACCAGGTCACGCCAAGCTTGCCAAGTTCTTTGGCAATGGCTTCCGCACGCGGAGCGTCATCGGTGAAGGTGTCGTCGTCGAAGAAAAATTCCTTGACCTGGGGAAATGCTGCCTTCGCATATTTGATCTCTTCGATCACGTGCTCGACGCTGCGCGTACGATAACGATGTCCGCCCACGGTCTGAGGCCACAGACAGAATGTGCAGCGCGACTTGCAGCCGCGGCCGGTATAGATCGAGATATAGGGATGTTTGAGATAGCCGATGAAGTAATCTTCGATCCGCAGATCGCGCTGATAGACGGGAGTCACAAAAGGCAGTGCGTCCATGTTTTCGATCATCGGCCGATCATCGTTGTGCACGATGGCCCCGCTGCGGGTGCGGTAGGAAATGCCCTTGATGTCCGAAAGCGGGACGCCGTCGGCCACATCCTTGATGGTGAAATCGAATTCGTTGCGCGCCACATAGTCGACGACAGGCCCCTCCCTGAGGCTGCCTTCGGCATTGACCGCGACCTTGGCGCCGATCATCCCGACCAGCAAGTTGGGATTGGCAGTCTTGAGCGCCTCGATCACCTTCACGTCAGATTTGAACGAGGGGACGGAGGTGTGAACCACCACATGGTCGAAGTCCTTGGCCTGGGCCACGACCTCGCTGAGGCTAACGCCGGCGGGCGGCGCATCGATCAGCTTCGAGCCTTCAACCAGAGCGGCGGGCTGCGCCAACCATGTCGGAAACCAAAAGGATTTGATTTCACGTTTTGCCTGGTAGCGCGAACCTGCACCGCCATCGAAACCATCAAAGGAAGGGGCCTGAAGGAAAAGCGTGCGCAGCATGAACCACCTAAAACGAGATCAGGACATTGCCCCATCGCGCCCCACGCGCAGACGGGCGCCCCGCCAGCGCACTGCCGAGCCGGACAGCGAGCCAATGAACAGAGCGAAAGTTAGTATGTCACGCAGGGGCAGTGCCCACGCGGGACCAGCTTGGATTCCGACTATATGGTCTATCCGGGCCTTGAGGAAAAGCCGGGCGGCCAGAATAGTTGTAAAGCCCGCAATTGCTGTAGGGGTAAAGCCTGCCAATAGTCCACCGATCAGCCCGAGGGGCAGGGCGTGGGTGACAAGGCTGCCCCAGTGCCCGCGTGCATCGATGGTTCGGATCGTGCGGGCCCAGCGCAACTCATGGGCAAGCAGCTGTCCAAACCCTGTCTCATCGCTGAAATGGCGCAGGATCAGTGGTGGATAGGCGATGCGCTCGCCCTGCATCCGTACCGCCTGACCGATGGCGTAATCATCTGCGAGCAGATTGGCGAAGCGCTCAAAACCGCCGATGCGGCTCAAAACCTGCCGGCTGAGCGCCATGGTGGAGCCAAAACAAGGTGTGGCCAGGCCAAAGCCAATGCCCGCTGCGGCGTTGGGCAGAAAATTGTAGCTGACGGCCATGGCGGCCAGACGTGACCAGGAGCCACTTCGACCTTCGCCCGCGTAAAGGCAACTGACGATGCCAACCCCTGGCTCGGCAAGCGCGGCTACCACCCGGCTGAGCCAGTCTCCGGGCACGTCGATGTCGCTGTCCGCCACCACGATGGTCTGGTGTTTTACGGCGGCCATCATATTGATCAAATTGGACACCTTGGCGTTACTGCCATGGCGTGCCGGATCGCAGACGAGCACGATATCGTGTCCGGGGTGGGACTTCCGGAGTTGCGCGACGATGCGGCAGGCCGGGTCATCGGCAGTGTGAACACCAAATACGAACTGTACCGGTGCTGGATAGTCCTGCTCTAGCGTGCTCAAAAGGGCCGCCTCGAGCCCCGCCTCTGCGCCGTAAAGCGGCTTCAGCACGCTGACGGACGGGTGCGGAGACATCGGGGTGTCTGGTTTTGCAGCCATCAGGCGCGTCAGCAAGGCGGCGGCTGCGACCATATAGAGGCCACCACCGATGGCGGCCGCAAGAATGATCCAGCCCAGAACATGGCAATATGACAACTGGTCCACTTTAGCAGAAGCGACGTCCCGGCTTAGCACAGCAGGGCATCAGGTTCGACCGTCCGACGCCACAGCCTTGAGGGGGATGGCGGGCCAGCGGATCAAGAACGCCCAAAGCTGCGGAGCTGTCGTTGGGAGCAGTGAGGGCGCGCGGGACGTGACGGACAGCTGCGCGAAGCCGGCCCAGACACGCCCCAGAGGGCACCACCGCCCGTCAGCTTGAGATAGGCTTGCCCTCTCTTGCTACCGGCACTGGCCGCCGCGCCAAGGATGCCGCACCCAGCTGGCCTCAGCCAAAAATGTCCCAGAAGCAGAGTTCACGCACTCCGGTGCGCCGCTCGGCGGGGCTTCGCCGGAGCATCTCAGAATGCAGCTCGGCGATCGCCTGACGCCAGTGCGCCACGGCCCGGCCCTCGGGACGACCCTCCCGTTCCCAAATCTGGTAGCTACGACGTGCAATCTGTTCCTCGGACGGCGCTGCCTCGGCGCCATTGGGAACGTGCGATTTCAGCTCCAAGGACATCGGTATTCCTTTCGCGCGCAGCGCGCCTGGCCCCCCGCTGTTTACCTTTCCGAGCGCGCAATCCTCTTGCTCAAGCCGTATGTGAGCCCACCTCCGGCGTGACAAAGGCGCCGGGCCTGCGCACGATTGGAATAACGTCCAACCGAAATGCGGTGGAGCGGGCTGAACTTCACCTGAACCATATCAGCGCCGGTACTGTCAGGCAACATCGCGCAGTGTTATCGCACAATGCGCAGTTTTCATTATGGAACCTGACAAGATGCGGCTATTGACGATGGTCCTCATCTGCGATCACACCATCCTGCAATGCACGTATTTGGCCACCATCCCGCCCGTAACGCCGTTGAGCGCGCCCGCACGCTGCTCCATCGGGTGAGTCTTGGCACTGGCATGCGGTACTGGTTTCCACACGTGCCCTTGGCCGTGCTCTTCACCCTCGGCGGCTACTGGCTGCTAAACTTCGATCTGGGCACTGGCTGGCCCTATTATCTCGAAAGAGTTGCATTGGGAACGGCAGAACTTCCGCCCCAATTCCTTCCGGTACTCGTGGTAGGTGGCGGGATGATGCCCGTGGGACTGGGACTGTTGTTCCGCTCCCGCGTGGCCTGGGCCATGGCACTCGTTCTTGCGATCGCGGCCGCAGCGACCACGGGTCTGGGTGTGGTCCGTTCCGGGTTCGGACTACTTGCTTATTTTTCCTTCATGGTGGTTGTGCTGATCGCCGCCTGGAACCGCTTTGACCGGGCGAGCCTTGCCGCATCAACGCTGTTTGCCGTCACATCGGTGCTGATGCTTTTGATGTATGCCACGTACGGTGCGTTCTATCTCGGGGCGGAATTCAAGCCGAGGATCACCGACCTGATTACCGCGTTCTATTTCGCGGTCGTGTCGATGAGTACAGTTGGTTATGGCGATATCACGCCACAAACACCCGAAGCCCGCATGTTCACCGTATCGGTGATCCTCCTGGGAGTCGCAGTGTTTGCGACATCCCTGACGGCCGTGATCGCACCGCTCGTTTCGAACTCCATCACGCGCATTGTTACCCGAAGAGGTACTGGCATGAACCGCAGCAACCATTTCATTGTCATTGGCCGCACCGCGTTGGCGGTCAACACCTGGCGAGAACTTGCCAAACGTGGTCGTTCGGTGACGCGCATCGTGCGGGAAATGCCAGAGGAGACCAGCCCGGAAGAGTGCGATCTCGTCGTTGGCGACCCCTCGAGCGCCTCCGTGCTCAAGGAGGCCGGTGCTGAAAAGGCCCAAGCGGTCCTCGCCATGACCGCAGATGACTCCGAGAATGCGTTCATTGTCCTTGCGGTACGCGAGTTCGCGCCCAAGACACGTACCATTGCGGCCATCAATGACGCCAGTCATATGGGACGGATCCGTCTCGTACAGCCGGATGTGACCATCGCCCCCCAGGTATTGGGAGGCGAACTCCTGGCGATGATGCTGTCCGGGGAAACGGTGTCGCCAGATTATGTGATGGACCGTGTCTTTCAGCGCAAGCCTGAAAATGCCTAGTGCGAAAAAGTCCGTCCACAGGCTCCCGGCCCGCGCGTGAGGGCAGGGCCGCGCGCTGGCGCGGGGGGCGCCACCGTTTCCGCACTCGCCTGATAGTGTTGCCGCTCACTGGCACCTGCAAAAGCCAATCTGCAAGTCTGCGCCTTGACAGGAACGCGGGCGCCATTATGGTGAATTGGACGACTGACCAATTCTTGCCTGATACCATGGCGTTGTGCGCTGCAGCCGCATGGAGGCGACCCTGCCACGCCCAAAGGCGGACTGCGGTCATGACAAACATGCTCGCGCGTTTGCAGGATGCCGGCGCGCGTTGATGAGGGGCAGGCCTATGTCCGGAGAATGCGCGCGCTCAGAACCCTGGCACTGTCAAGCAATGGACAGGTCCAATGCCAGGTCCTGATCCGATGCCGGGTGAACCGCACGTGGTGGCACTCGATCTTGGTACTTCGGGGCCAAAGGCCTTGGTGGTGGCCCTCTCCGGACGGATCGCTGGCATAGGTCGGACCTTCGTCGACACCATACATGTGCCTGGCGGCGGCGCCGAGCAGGACGCGCAAGTCCTCTGGGATGCAGTCAAGGGCTCGATATTGCAGGCGATGAAAGCAGCTGACGTGGCGCCTGCTGATATCAAGGCAGTGATTTGCGGCAGCCAGTATTCGAGCATTGTGCCGGTCGATGCGAGCGGCATGCCACTTGCCAACATGATCCTGTGGCTTGACCAGCGGGGCACGGTAGGAAATCTGAGGCGCACGGCCGGATTTCCACGCGGCGTCGACAGGCCGCTGCAACTTCTGGATTGGCTGCGCGTACATGGGTTGGCTCCGGTTGCCGGGGGCATGTCGCTGAACCATATGAGGTTCCTCAAATATGCCCGACCTGAGATCTATGCGCGCACGACCTTTCTCCTGGAGCCGATGGACTACGTGGCGATGCGGTTGACGGGGCGCGCTACCGCCACGCAATGCACGAGCTTCATGAGCCTTCTCATGGATAATCGTGCCCGTGCGCCGCATGGTTACCATCCCAGGTTGCTGCGGTACGGGCTGATTGATCCGGAGAAATTGCCGGAAGCGATACCTTTAGACGCGGTGATTGGCGGCTTGATGCCCAAGATCGCAGAGAATTTGGGTCTGATGCCTGGCACCAAGGTGATTGCTGGGATGGGCGACACTCATGCCGGCGGCATGGGATCACTCGCATTTCAGGGTTCACATTGCGGGCTGGCCATGGGCAGCAGCTCTGTCCTCGTGACGCATCGCGCG
>JAKAVI010000279.1 GCA_021817355.1 Pseudomonadota bacterium
AAGCCGCCCAGGCGCTGCGCTACCGCGTCTTCTATGAAGAGATGAGCGCGCGGCCCTGTCCCAAGATGCAGGCCACGCGGCGCGATTTCGACCGCTTTGATGGCTTCTGCGATCATCTGCTTGTGGTTGACCGGGCGGTTCAGGACGAGGACGGCCAGGCCTGCGTCGTCGGCACCTACCGGCTGATGCGTGGCGAGCAGGCCGGGCGTGCCGGAGGCTTCTACACCGCCGGCGAGTATGACATCGCGGCCATGCTGGCGGGCTTGCGCGACCACACCCGGGCCCTTGAGCTTGGCCGCTCCTGCATCTTGAAGAGCTACCGGGCGCGGCCCGGCACCATGCAGCTGTTATGGCGCGGGGTTATGGCCTATGTCGCCCGCTTCTCCTGCGACCTGATGTTTGGTTGCGCATCCCTGCCGGGTACCGATCCGGAGCAGCTCGCCTTACCCTTATCCTATCTGCATCATTTCCACGCCATGCCCGAGGGTCTGCGCGTGCGAGCCCAGCCCGAGCTCTACGTCGCGATGAACCGGATGCCCAAGGACGCCATTAACACGCGCGAGGCCCGGCGGGCACTGCCACCCCTGATCAAGGGCTATGTCCGCGCCGGCTGCATGATCGGCGATGGTGCGGTGATTGACCGCCAATTCGGGACCACCGACGTGCTCATCTACTTCCCCATCGCCTGCATGGATCCGCGCTACCGCAGCCGCTTCGGCAAAACGGAATAGAGCACCGACACGCCCGTGACCTGCGCGAGATCCGCCGTCAACGCCCGATGGCCCGCAGGCGCAGCTCGATCGCATCCAAGATCATCGCCGCACAGTCAGGCCCATCAAAGCGGCGAATTTCCTGGATACCGGTAGGCGAGGTGACATTGATCTCCGTGAGATAAGGCCCAATGACGTCGATCCCGGTGAAGATGAGGCCGCGGCGCTTGAGCTCAGGAGCCAGTGCCGCGCAGATTTCGCGTTCGCGCGCGCTCAGGCCGGTGGCTTCGGCCCGTCCCCCCACATGCAGGTTCGAGCGTGCCTCACCTTCGGCGGGAACGCGATTGATGGCGCCACCGACCTCACCGTCGACGAGAATGATGCGCTTGTCGCCCTCACGTACCTGCGGCACATAACGCTGTACGATCACCGGCTCACGATAAAAGGTCGTAAACATCTCCAGAAGAGCGCCGAGGTTCTCGTCACGCTCGGTGATGTGAAACACGCCCGCGCCGCCATTGCCATAGAGCGGCTTCAGGATGATGTCGCGGTGCTCCGCCCGAAAGCGGGCAATCTGCGCACGATCCGACGTGATCAAGGTGGGCGGCATGAACTCCTTGAACAGCGTCACGAAGAGTTTCTCGGGTGCATTGCGCACGTGAAACGGATCATTGACCACCAGGGTCCGGGGCATCAGCCGCTCGAGAATATGGGTCGCCGTGATGTAAGCCATGTCGAAGGGCGGATCCTGGCGCATCAGTACAACATCGGCCTTTGACAGATCTTCGAGCTGAGGCGGGCCCAACCGGAAGTGGTCACCACGCACGGCCTTGACCTCGAGCGGACGGACATTCGCCACCACTGCACCATCGCAGAACGACAGGTCACGGGGACCATAGTAAAGCAGCTCCGCACCGCGATGCTGGGCTTCAAGGGCCAGGGCAAAGGTCGAATCACCAGAGATATCGATCGCCTCGATGGGATCCATCTGAATGGCAACACGCAGCGACATCATCAACTCCACCGTCTCAATTAAGGCGCCGCTTGAGCACGGCCAGCGCCAGCGCTGCCTCGTTGTGCAGCACGGCGCCAGGCTGGGCATGACGCAGGACCGTCTCATACGCTCTTTTGGCGGCACCAAGCGAGCCCTTGGCTTCATGCAGACGGGCGATATCGAACCACAATTCCGGGCGCCCCGGTGCGATGAGGCCCATGCGCTCGCTGACCGACAGGGCACGGTTGCGGTCCCCGCTCTTCAGCGCGTTGAGCTTCAGATTGTTCAGCAAGCGCAGCAACACCTCGACATCACCAACCGGCTGGCCGGCCGGGGTGTCGGCAAGCGGTGCGCCAACGAGCCCCGGCGGCCCGCTCAGCCGTTCGATCACGCTGCCACCATTGAAGGGATCAAGGCCGAGCGAGCGTCCTTTAAGGGTGATACGCAGCAGAAAGTGTCCCGGTGCGTTGAGGCCCTCGGCAACAACTCCGCCCGCCCGCGCCGCATGCATGTAGAGGATACCAAGACTGACCGGCAATCCACGGCGGCGTTCGATCACGCTCATCAGGTCCGCATTGTGGGGGGCATCGTAAAAGGTCCGTTCTCCCTCATAGCCAAAATCCCCGTTGAGCAGGCGGGCCAGAGCCACTGCTGCATCTTCAACTTGGCGAAGAAGTGCCAGCTCCTGGCGTGCCGCGGCGGCAATATCGGCCAGATGATCAACATAGGGCGCAAGAGAGCGTTCGGGATGATCGAGCGCGGCCAGCATCAGCGCGGCCATGGCAATATCACACGGATGATCTGCCTGCTCGCCGAGGCGGCGCAGATAGGCACATGGATCCTGTGGCTTGCTGTGCATGGGCGCAAGCTTGCCTGAGCCCGCAAGCCAGCGCCACCGTTCTCATGCCGGCAAAGCGGCCAGCCTCAGGGATTGCGTTCTCAAGAGCCCCCCTCCGGTGCGTCTGCCTTGAGGGCAAGCGCGCGGGCATAGGTCTGCTGGCGCGGCAAAGACAGGGCCTCGGCGATCAGATCCACCGCGGCGCGCACCGGCATGAACGGCAGAGCCCTGCTGAGCAGGGCATCGGCACGGGTCCAGTCTGGCCCCTCGGCAAACGGCCCGCCCACGACCAGCGTAATTTCTCCTTTTGGGACCACACCCTGATAGGCTTCTACCAGCTCACGCAGGTTTCCGCGCCGCACCTCCTGATGCAGCTTTGTCAGCTCTCGGCCAACCATGGCCGGGCGCTCGCCAAGGATCGCCGCCATGTCGGCAAGACTGTCGGCGAGGCGCTGTGGCGCTTCAAAGAAAATCAGCGTGGCGGCAATCCGGCGCAAGGCGTCGAGCTGACTGCGCCGCTCCGCCGATTTGGCCGCAAGAAAGCCCGCGAACAGAAACCGGTTCGAGGGCAGAGCCGAGAGGGTCAAGGCGGCCAGAGCCGCGGAAGCTCCAGGTATCGCCTCGACCGTCACAGCCTCAGCAAGTGCTTCGCGCACCAGCTTGAAGCCGGGATCAGACACCAAGGGCGTTCCGGCATCACTGACCAGAGCCAGTCTTGCACCGTCCTTGAGGCGTGC
>JAKAVI010000320.1 GCA_021817355.1 Pseudomonadota bacterium
AAAACAGCGAGGTCCACATGGCATGGGATTTTGAGACCGAACCGGAATTTCAGGAAAAGCTCGACTGGATCGAACGGTTCCTCGATGACGAGGTCGAGCCTTTGGTCCACCTGGACATCTGGCGCGCCGGTCCGGGCTCAAGGGCCTACGAGCAGGCCATCCGTCCCTTGCAGAAAAAAGTACGTGAACAAGGTCTTTGGGCCTGTCACCTTGGCCCTGAATTGGGCGGGCAAGGTTACGGCCAGGTCAAGCTTGCGCTCATGAACGAGCGGCTGGGACGGGTCAATCTCGCCCCCGTCGTTTTTGGCTGCCAGGCACCTGATACCGGCAATGCCGAGATCATTGCCCATTTTGGTACCGAGGAACAGAAGCGCAAATATCTGTGGCCATTGCTCAACAATGAAATCACCAGTGGCTACTCGATGACCGAACCGCAGGGCGGCTCTGATCCCCTCGCGTTTCAGACCACGGCCGTACTCGACGGCGAGCACTGGGTGATCAATGGTGAAAAATGGTTCACCAGCGGTGCCCGCCATGCGGAGGTCTTTGTCGTATATGCGCTGACCGATCCGGACCATCCGGATCCCTATCGCCGCATGTCCATGTTCCTCGTGCCTCGCCAGAGCGCCGGTGTTGAAGTGGTCCGCTATGTCGGCGTCGGTGAGACCAGCCGCGGTTCCGAAGGCTATATGCGCTACACCAATGTGCGTGTGCCCAAAGATGCGCTTCTGGGCGAACGTGGCGGAGCCTTTGTCATCGGTCAGACGCGCCTTGGTGGCGGCCGGGTGCATCACGCCATGCGTACGGTTGGCCAGTGCAAGAAAGCGCTCGATCTGATGTGCCGGCGGGCGGTATCGCGGGCCACCCGCGGCAATGGCCGCATCGGTGACTATCAGATGGTTCAGGAACAGATTGCCGACAGCTGGATCGAGCTTGAGATGTTCCGCCTGCTGGTGCTGCAGACAGCCTGGAAGATTGACAAGTACAAGGACTATCGCAAGGTCCGCAAGGACATCGCCGCAGTGAAGGTGGCCATGCCTAAGGTCTACAGCGAGATCGTCAAGCGCGCGATGCATATCCATGGCGCGCTTGGGGTTTCCAATGAGATGCCGTTTGCGTCGATGCTGATTGGCTCGATGGTCATGGGAATTGCCGATGGCCCGACCGAAGTGCACAAGGTCACGCTGGCAAGGCAGGTGCTACGGGACTTCAAGCCTGATCCGGGTCTTTTTCCAGCCTATACCCTGCCCAATATGCGTGCCGCCGCCCAGGCGCGCTTTCCTGACCTTGCAGAGGAAATCCGCGCCGAATGGGCAGCACGCGCCGCCAGCATTGATGCCTTGTGAGGGGTGGCAGGCGCCATCTTGTCGCCGCCGGCCCGCCCGCAGCGGCCACCGTGTGATGGCGCTTGATTTTTTGTCACCGGGGTGAAGGATGGGGTACTGCCATCTCAACCTCTGGACACGCTCACGGACGCACGATGACCCTGCCCGCCAATTTTCCTGTCGTTTCTCTCGCCCAGGCCCATGCGCTCCTGACACAACCGGGCTCCAAGCTCGAGATGGACGAAGTCATGATCCGCGGTGTGCGCACCCGCGTGTGGAAACATTGTCCGCCAAGCTTGCGCGAGATCCTCGCCTATAGCCGCCAATTCGCGGCGCGCGATTTTCTTGTCTACGAGAATGACCGCGCGACCTACGAAAGTTTCTACCGCGCGACCTTGCGCTTCGCCCACGAACTTGTCCGCCGTGGCGTGAAGAAGGGTGACCGGGTCGCGCTGATCATGCGCAACCTGCCCGAATGGCCGGTTGCGTTCTATGGGGTCACCATCATTGGGGCCGTCCTGACACCGCTCAACGCCTGGTGGACCGGGCCCGAACTCGAATACGGTCTGGTTGATTCCGGCGCCAAGATCGCTGTGGTCGATGCCGAGCGTCTCGAGCGGATCAGTGAGCATATTGTCAATTGCCCCGATCTGGAGCGCATTTTCGTCAGCCGTTACGACGACGATCTGCCGCAAACCAATGTCGAACGGCTTGAGAATATACTGGGGGCAGTCAACGACTGGGACAAGCTGCCCGAGCTTGCGATGCCTGGTGTTGACATCGCCCCCGATGATGACTGCACCATTCTTTATACGTCGGGTACGACCGGGCGGCCCAAGGGAGCGCTTGGTACCCACCGTAACATGCTCTCCAACATCTTTGCTTCGGCAGCGGCAGCGGCACGCTCCTTCGTTCGTCGTGGCGAGGTGCCGCCACAAGTTGATCCGCTTGAAGCCCCGCAGCGCACGGCGCTGCTCTCGGTGCCATTTTTCCATGCCACCGGCTGTTTTGCGGTGATGAACCCCACGCTGTTCTCTGGTGGCAAGCTGGTTCTGATGCGCAAATGGGACCCGGAAATCGCCATGCAGCTGATCGAGCGCGAGAAGGTTAATTCCGCCGGCGGCGTACCAACCATTGCCTGGCAGTTGATTGAACACCCGGCCCGCTCGAAATATGACCTGTCCTCGCTGGAAATGGTGTCTTATGGCGGGGCTCCCTCTGCCCCCGAACTGGTGCGCAAGATCGTTGAGAGCTTCCCCAAATCCCAGCCCGGCAATGGCTGGGGCATGACCGAAACCAGTGCGACGTGTACCTCCCATGTCGGGGAGGACTATGAGCTTCGACCCGACAGCTGTGGTCCGGCCGCGCCGGTGTGCGATCTGAAGATTGTGGGCTTCAATGGCGAAACCTTGCCCCCTGGTGAGGTCGGTGAGCTGTGGGCGAGGGGGCCAAACATCGTCAAGGGATACTGGAACAAGCCGGAGGCAACGGCCGAAACCTTTGTCGATGGCTGGGTCAAGACAGGAGATCTGGCGCGCCTGGATGAAGAAGGCTTCTGCTATATCATTGACCGCGCCAAGGACATGCTCATCCGTGGCGGCGAGAACATCTACTGCATCGAAGTCGAGAATGTGCTTTACGAACATCCGGCAGTGATGGATGCAGCGCTGGTTGGAATTCCACACAAGACCCTCGGTGAGGAACCCGCGGCTGTGGTCCATCTGAAGCCCGGAGTGCACACAACCGAGGCGGAGCTGCGCAGCTTCGTCGCCGGCAAGCTTGCCGCCTTCAAGGTGCCGGTGAAAATCGTATTCTGGCCGGAGACCCTGCCGCGCAATGCCAATGGCAAGATTCTGAAACGGGACCTTAAGAAAATCTTTGTTGACGAGCCCAACGCCTAGTCTGGTCCAGTGCGCTTTGGATGGCGGCGCTCCTGAGGGGACAGGCGCGCCGTTGCTGCGGGACTGATCCCTCCGCCTTTATCGGCCCGCAGATGCTGGTGCCGCGCGGGTGTGATCAGTACGCGGCTAACCCTTGCGAATCCGGGTGCACCATCAAGGTCGCGCTCGCGGATATCCTGGCGTTTGCGCTCCGCTCGGAAACCTGTGGTCCGCAAGGTCCATAGTCGAAGTCCGCCGTTACCGGACCCAGTTTGCGCAAGCCTTCCGGGGCATCGAGCGGATCAAGATGCACCTCGATGAGAGCCAGTCTGTCACAGGCTTGTGTCTCTGTGAGCGCGTGTGCCAGTTCGCCCTCGGTCCTCACTTGCGCAATGAAGCAGTTGCGCTGTGGCGCAAATACCGAGGGTAACTGCGAATAGTTCCAATTGGCGATATCGTTATAAGCAGAGTTCATGCCAAGAATATACCGCTCGATCGTGTAGCCGCGGTTGTTGAGAAGAAAGATGATGGGCTTCAGATTGAGCCGCAGGATTGTCGAAAGTTCCTGGACGGTCAGCTGGAATGAGCCATCTCCGATAAACAGGAGGTGGCGGCGGTTGGGGTCCGCCAGCGTAGTTCCAAGCACGGCTGGAAGACTAAAGCCAATGGACGCCCAGATGTTCGCGGCAACATAATCGACCCCCGATGGCAGCAGCATTCGACCGAGACCGATATTGGAAGTCCCGTTCTCGGCGATCACCACATCGCCTTCCCGAATGAAGCGCGCAAGCTGTGGCCACAGCCGTTCTTGCCGCAATGGCGCATCTTCAAGCATGCTCCAGTCCGTCTTTCTGCGCAGCCCTCTGTCGGTGATGGGACGCGGCTCCACCTGCGCCACAAACCGCTCGAGCAGTGCCACACCGTCAACGTCATTGTAAACGTGATCCTGGATGACGACGTGACTGCCATGCAGTTCAACGGTCGCCGCAGCTGGCAGCGACTGGGTGAACAGGTTGGAGTTGGTTTCAATGAAGCGCGGAGCAGTGACGATCAGGCAATCTGAATTCTCAATCCGTTGTCGAACCGAGGTTTCGGAGCCCTGACCGGCATAGGCGCCAAGCCACAACGGATGTGTCTCATCCAGAATGCATTTGCCTGTGATCAGACTGGCAAAGGGAATCTGTGTCTTTTCCACAAGGGTTTTGAGTGGCGCCGCCATGGCAAAGCGCGCGGCATCTGAATCAATCAGTACGGCCGGTCTCTTGGCATGCGACCATAGCGTGAGCAGATGTTGCAGTGCGGCATTGAAAGGTTCCGGATTGCCGGTGAAGGCCAGTTCAAGGCGTCGTTGCGGCTTTCGGACCAGCTGATGGGAGACATCTGACGGAAGCTGGATATAGACGGGCTTCATTTCTCGCAGGCAGGCGCTGAGGACCCGGTCGATCTCAGCCAGCGCGTTGGCCGCCGTCAGTCGGGTCTGTGCGACTGTGAACTGCCGATAGCAGTTCATCATGTTGTCGTAGTTGCCATCTGCCAGTGTGTGATGAAGGCAAAGGCCTTCTTCCATCGCATGCAGAGGCGGTGCCCCAGTGATGCAGACGACGGGCACGTGCTCAGCGCAGGCACCGGCCACGCCGCAGATGGCACTCAGCTCTCCGACACCATAGGTGGTCAGAAGCGCCCCAATGCCATTCAGGCGGGCGTAGCCATCGGCAGCATAGGCCGCATTCAGTTCGTTGCAGGTGCCGATGAATTCTATGCCGGCGGCATTGCTGACCTGTTCGAGGAACTGCAGGTTGAAGTCGCCGGGAACGCCAAAAATATGCCGGACGCCCATATCGCTCAGCCGTGCGAGGAGTAACTCTCCGATGGTGATCATGACCAATTTTCCTATGTCGCTACATACGCCGGCCTGTGAATCTCATATTGATCTCGATCCCATACAAAGAGCTTGCATTTTTCGGGGTGTTTGCCCCTTATCTTGCAATATTCACGCAATATGGGACGTAGTTTTGCAATGTCTGAGCATCCTGATGCGTTCGATCTGAAGATCCTGCAGGAACTTCAGAGGGATGGCCGTCAAACAAACAACGAGTTGTCGGCACGGATTGCGCTGTCACCGTCACAGTGTTCGCGGCGTCGCAGCTGTCTTGAGGAGGAAGGGTATATCCGCGGTTATCACGCGCGGATCGATCACGCCAAACTCGGAATGGGGCTGCTCTGCATCATTTCGGTGACGCTGTCGACGCACAACCAGCACAGTGCCAGGCGGTTCGGGCGGTTTGTGAGCAAGCTGCCCGAGGTCCTGGAGGCCTACGCCCTTACCGGTGACATGGACTATTATCTCAAGGTCATGACGCGTGATCTGAGGGACCTATCGCGCTTTGTGAGTGACGTTCTTCTGCCGCACGCGACGGTGCAGCATGTCAGGACATCAATCGTGCTAGATACGCTGAAGGAAGCCTCCGGCTATCCCGTCTCGTTGCCGGGATGATACCGCGTCTAAGACAGTCTCTCCGGGCTTGTCCGTTCCTGTCGCGGGCGGTCGTCACATCACGAAAATGCCCATCAGAAATGGCTTGGCATAAAGTTCCGCGGCCTCATCGGGAACGGCACCTGGTACCGCCAGTTCGATCGATGCCGCGGCACTTAAGGCGCCATGTAGCGACTGGGCCGCAAGCACCGGATCGACAGGACGGACAGTGCCTTCGGCGGCAGCGTCGGAAATCATGGCCGCGAAGCGGTCGGTGGCGCGTGCCCAGCGGGCGACCATGTCGTTGCGAATGGGTTCGGGCAGGGCTGACAACGCCCCGCCGCGCAGCAGCGGGCCCTGTTCGGATACCTGATACTGGGCGAGGGTCGCGGCTGCCGCGCACAGACGCTCCCAGCCATCTCCTGGTGCCCCCATCGCCGCGGATTGAATGCGGCGAATGGCTTCGAAGGTGTGTTCAAAGCAGGCGACGACGAGATCATCCTTGGCCTCGTTGTGGTGATAGAAGGAGCCCTTGGTGACATGAAGATGGGCCGAGATCTTTTCCACCGAGGCGCCACGGTAGCCGTGCAGATTGATGAGCTTGGTGGCAGCGACAAGAAAGGTTTCGCGCTGGCGGGCCCCTGCCTCCTCCGGAGAGGCGAGCACATCTTGGAGCACAAGCGGTCGCCATGATGCTCCCTCTGGTGCAAGGCCGAGGGTGAGGATGTCATAAAGACGGGCGGCGATGCGCGGATAATCCTCGACGTGATAGCGCGGTAACCAGGCGACCGACCACAGAATCTGCTCCATCAGTGCGTGGGTGCGGGCATTGGCGGCATTGCGCGGCAATACCAGACCCGGCCCCTGGAACAGCGTGCGGATGCGCCGGAACAATGCGGTGTAAGGTTCGGAGACGATGCTGAGGTGGGGCTCCTTGAGAGCCCGGATATCGTTGAACATGGCGATCTGGGGCTCTTCGCCTTCGCGGATGCGCCGATTGCTTTCGAGATAAAGCTCGAGAAAGCGCCTGAGCCTGAGCCTCGGATCGCTGGAGACAAATGCCGCAGCAGCCAGCCTGTCAAACCATTCTATGCCGCGCAGGAAACAGGCAACCGCGAGGTCTTCCTTCTTCTTGAAGTAATAGGTTACCGAGGTTGTGGAGAGGTCAACCGCGGCCGCAACATCGGCCAGTGTCATGCCCTTGACGCCGCGCCGGTTGAGGATGTCGGTTGCGGCCCAGACGATCGCGTCCTTCTTGCGGGCATAGCGGGGGCTGGCGTGGAACTCTGGGCCCTGTTCATGGTCCAGGGGCACGACCTCAAAAAGCGGTGGCGTCGCGTTGGCGCTCATTCGGTCCTCCCAGCCCCGAACTTTCCTCTGGGTCAAGATCCGCCGATATGGCCTCAGCTGCAAGCTCTGATTGACCCGTCAGAGCCTGCAAATTCGCGCTATGGCCGTCACGATCGATGGGAAAACGGGCCAGAATGGCAAAGCCTGCCGCATAAAGCGCCGATACGGTGCACAGATAGACGATCACAAAGCGCGCCACCACCGCCTCCGGCACGGCACCGGGGATCGCGTGGGAGGGAAAGCCGACGGCCCATAGGAGGATGCCTGAGCCTAGAAGGCCGAGGCCCGAGACGGCTTTCTGCAGGAAGCTGTTGCCGGCGAAGAGCAGCCCTTCGGCCCGCCGTCCGGTGGTGAGTTCGCTGTGCTCGACGACGTCGGCGATCATCGCCCCGACCATGATCGATGGCCCGATGCTAAGGGCCGAGCCGACCGTATTGGCGGCAAAGAGCAGAGGAAGCCGAAGTGGCGAGCCTTGCGGCACGAAAGCCCCAAAGAGCGCCAGCACCGGCGGCGTCATCATGATCAGCCCTCCGATCGTGAACATGACGATGGCGGCGAGCTTTTTGCCGAACATGCGTGACAGCGGAGGAGAAATTGCGAAGGCAATCGCCACCGCCAGGAACACGGCAAAGGAGAGGATGCCAAGCTGGGTGCTGCTGAGACGCCAGAAGAATGTGTTGATGTAGAAAGTCAGGGCGAACACCAAACCGGTCGCCAGGCTGGTCAGAAGGATAGACGCCATCAAGATCAGAAAGGGCCGGTTGGCAAGGGTTTCGAGCATCTGCTGGCTATAGGAGCGCAAGGATTGGCGCTGGATCTGCGGCTTGCGAAAAAGCGGAATGAAGCGATGGGTGCCATAGGCCGAAACGAGGATGGCCACAAACATCACGATCGCGGCAATCCAGCCATAATTGTGGTAACCGGCCTCATTGAGCTGACCCACTTTGTGGCTTGCATCGGGCGTTAGCAGGACCAGATAGGCCAAAGTGAGCATGGTCATGCCGCCGTACCAGGCGAAAAACACCCGATAGGCCATGAAGGAGGTCCGCTCGTCATAATCCTCTGTGAGTTCGGGGACCAACGCCGAGCTGGGGATTTCGTAAAACGTGATGAAGGTGCGGGTAATGATGGCGCAGACGATCAGCCAGACAAGGAGCCAGGGCTTGGAGAGGGCTGGAGGGTTCCAAAGGAGCAGGTAACTGAGCGCCACCGGCAGCGCGCTTGCATACATCAGCGGGTGCCGTCGGCCCCAGCGTGTATCAAGATTGTCAGAGAGATGGCCGACAAAAGGATCAAGAAAAGCGTCAAAGATGAGGGCAAAGCCCAGCGCGGCGCCCACCCATTGTGGAGGCAGCCCGAGGACGAGGTTGTAGAAGGGCAGGAGAATGGTCTGAAAACCGTTGTCCTTTACGCCAAATGCGACTGAGCCGAAGCCAAAAAACAGCTTGGTCCGTACGGAGGTCAGTTCCGAGGACTGCGGTATGCGTCGCGCCTTGGGCATGGATCCGTCTCTGAGGCCACGCGGCGCGAAGGCAGCCGCGGCACCATGTTCCGGTAGTGTGCTGCGCAAGGTCAAGCCGAACCCGATGGGGCGGGAGGCGCGTTGTTCGGGGTACGATGTTGCGGCGGCGTCCGCGCGCTGCGCGTATAGTGATAAGGCGAATCACCGGTGCGAGAGGGCGGGGCACAACGGGAGGAAGCTTGGAGCGCAAAGCCTGGTTGGCCATATCTTCAGGGCTTGTTGCCGGGGCCATCCTGTCCCTGTGGGCGGGGACGTTGGCTCCGTGGCTCAGTCTTGGCCTCGCGCTCGTGTGTGCCCTGGCGGGCGCCCTGGCGGGTAGACATGCGCGCCTGCAAGGGGCCGCCAGTGTCCCAAAGGCAAATCTCGAGCAGAACCAGCCCGCTGCGGCCCGTGACATTCTTGAGCATCTGGCGGCTCCGGTGCTGCTGATCGACGCCAGCAGCCGGGTTGTTCTCGCCAACAAGGCGATGCGCGCAGTAATCGGTCTTGACGCTGAGAAAAAGCCCGTTGCCGCTGTGTTGCGGACCCCTTCGGTTTTGGAGGCCGTGGAGCGAACCCGGGTGTCGGGGGAACCCAGTTCGATTGCCTTCACCGTCCATGTCCCGGTTGAGCGTCACTACGAAGCCCATGTTGCCCGCGTTGGCAATCAGCCACCATTGACGGCACTGTTGCTCTACGATCTGACCGCGGTGCGGCGCGCCGAAGAGGCGCGCGCCGACTTTGTCGCCAATGCCAGTCATGAGCTGCGCACGCCTCTGGCCGCGGTCTCCGGGTTTATCGATACCCTCAAGGGACACGCCAAGGATGATGCAGAGGCAAGGGAGAAGTTTCTCGAGATCATGAGCGTCGAAGCTGGGCGCATGCGCCGGCTGATCGATGATCTGCTGTCGCTGACGCGCATCGAGCAGAACGAGCATGTTCCGCCTTCCGGCCGCGTCGACCTTGAAAGCGTGGTGCGCGATGCGGCGGCGGCGCTGTCGCCTCTGGCGGCTGTGGACGACGTCGAGATCCGCATCGAGGCACCCCCGGGGCTGCCGGCGGTGTCCGGCCAGCGTGACGAACTGATCCAGCTGTTCCAGAATCTGATCCATAACGCGATCAAATATGGCCGTCGTGGCGGCCACGTCTGGCTGAGCCTTGCCACGGCGGCAGGACAGAGCCGGCGCGGTGCCGATGCCCTGGTGACCGTCAGCGTGCGCGATGATGGCGAGGGCATCCCCCGGGAGGCGATTCCGCGCCTCACCGAGCGGTTTTACCGGGTCGATGTCAAACGCAGCCGTGAACGCGGCGGCACCGGCCTTGGTCTTGCCATTGTCAAGCATATAGTCAGTCGCCACCAGGGCCGCCTCACCATCGAAAGCCAGCCTGGTCAGGGATCGAATTTTACGGTGATGCTGCCGGCCGCTCCGGCTGACCAGATGGGAACGCCCTCTGTCACGGAAGCTTTATAAAACTGTTGCAATGGCGTGGCCTTGGGCGCGTAGCTATCCAGGGAGCCGGGGCGATGATCCCGGTCAGGAGCATCATGAGCGAACACACTGTAAAAGCCTTTACCGAACAGCTTGAGGGTCTTGCGGCCACCGTGGCGCAGATGGGGGGATTGGTTGAATCCCAGCTCGCCGATGCGATCGATGCCATCTCCCGCCGCGATACGCAGCTCGCCGACCGCGCCATCAGCCAGGACCCCAAGGTCGATCTTCTGCAGCAGGAGATCGAGGACCGAGCGCTCAAGCTCCTCGCCTTGCGTCAGCCCATGGCCGTTGATTTGCGCGAAACCCTCGCTGCGATCAAGATCGCCAGCGAACTCGAACGCATCGGCGATCTGGCCAAGAATGTTTCGAAGCGCGCCCTGGTGCTCAATCGAGAGCCGCCGATCCGCCTGACCCAAAGCCTCGCTCGCATGGGCCGGGCGACGCTGTCCCAGCTCAAGCTCGTGCTCGATGCCTACAGCGACCGTGACCCCGAAGGGGCTGTCACGGTGTGGCGCAATGACGGAGACATCGATGAAATCTACAACAGTCTCTTTCGCGAGCTTCTTACCTATATGATGGAAGACCCGCGGACCATCGGGCTTTGCACACACCTTCTGTTCGTGGCCAAGAATATCGAACGGGCGGGCGATCACGCCACGAATATCGCCGAGACCGTCTATCACATGGTCAAGGGCGGGCACCTTTCGATCGATCGCCCCAAAATGGATGTTACGAGCACGACGACCGTGCCTTTCGAACGTGAGCAGCCATGACGTTGAAGCCGACTGTCCTTGTCGTTGAAGATGAAACCGCGCTTGTCACCTTGCTGCGCTACAATCTGGAGCGGGAAGGCTACCGCGTTCTTGAAGCCAGGGACGGTGAGGAAGCCTTGCTGGTGGCGAATGAAGAGCGGCCGGATGTGGTTGTGCTCGACTGGATGTTGCCACAGCTGTCCGGGATCGAGGTCTGCCGCCGGCTGCGCACCAAGCAGGATACCCGCAACATTCCGATCCTGATGCTGACGGCGCGCGGTGAGGAAAGCGATCGTATCCGTGGCCTCGATACTGGCGCCGACGATTACATCACCAAGCCGTTCTCGATGACGGAACTGCTGGCCAGGTTGCGGGCCGTGATGCGCCGGATTCGTCCAGGTCTTGCCGAAGATATTGTGCGCATCGGTGATATTGAAATGGACCGTGCCGCCCATCGTGTACGCCGCCATGGCCAAGATATTCATCTGGGTCCCACCGAGTTCAAATTGCTCGATCATCTGCTGCAGCATCCCGGTCGGGTCTTCAGCCGCGAGCAGCTGCTTGATGCGGTATGGGGTTCAGACGTCTATGTCGAGGCACGGACGGTCGACGTCCATGTCGGCCGCTTGCGCAAGGCACTCAACATTGAAGGGGTCCGCGATCCCATCCGTACCGTGCGCTCGGCCGGATATGCCCTTGATGACGCGTTCGTCAAAGAGGCGGTCTGAGTAGACGGCATCGTTTGGGTGTGCACAGGCCTTGCAGCCACCTCGCTAAGACAGCAATGGCGCGCGCGGGCCGTGGCGCCGCCGCTATCCATAAATCTGTGCCAATTGCCCTTGGTGGCGCGCGTGATCTATCGTCGCCACAATATTGCTGATCTTGCGCCAGCTGGTTTCCACGGGCTCTGCGGACAGAACGATGCCGATCACGGATTTGAACGATCTGAGGCTGCTCGTCGCGGTGGTGACCCATGGTGGCTTCTCGGCGGCAGGACGGGCTCTGGGCGTGCCCAAGTCACGCATCAGTCGACGGATCCGGGCGCTTGAGGATGAACTTGGGGTGCGCTTGCTCGAGCGTTCAACCCGCCGTTTTGCCGTCACAGAGCTGGGCCAGGACGTCTATCATCATGCCCGGGCGGCGCTTGCCGAAGCGGACACCATCGAGGCGGCGGCAAGCCGGCTGAAGGCCGAGCCGCAGGGGCTCGTTCGCATCTCCTGCCCGGTGGGTGTTGATCGCCTGCTTGCCGTCGCCTTGCCAGGGTTCCTGCAGCTTTTTCCCAAATTGCGCGTGCAGATGATTGTTACCAACCGCCGCATCAACCTCATCGAGGAAGGGGTTGATGTTGCGGTGCGGGTGCGTGAACGCCTCGATACCGATGCCGGGCTCCAGCTCAAGATCATCGGGCGCACGAAGTCACGGCTGATGGCAAGCCCTGGTCTGCTGGCGCGTCATGGCACACCGCAGAGCCTCGCGGACCTCGAGCGCCTTCCTACCCTTGGATTTACCGAAATCCCGGGCACCGACCGCTGGACGCTGGTGAGGGACGACGGGCACGAGGAGGAGTTCGTCCACGAGCCACGCCTTGCGGCAACCGATTTTGCGATACTGCGTCAGGCCACGATGGATGGGGTGGGGGTGGGCTTTCTGCCGGAGCTGCAATTTCGCGGTGCCCTGTCCCAGGGGCGTCTGATTCATATCCTGCCGCAATGGGGCTCGCACGAAGCCAGTATGCACCTTGTCTTCACCTCACGGCGTGGTCTGCTGCCGAGCGTGAGGGCTGTCATCGATTTTTTGGCCGATGCTCTTGATGTGCGCTCGGCAGCCTGGAGTGCGCCTTGAGCCGGCCCCCCAGGGCTCGTCTCAGCTTGCCATGCGGCCCTTGTCACGCTCGCGACGCTGCTGTGGCTGGTAAGCCTTACGCGCATGCGCCTCGCAATAGGGAGAGCCATTCTTGGGCTTGCGGCCGCAGAAGTGAAACTCGTTTTCACTGGGATCGCCGATCGGCCATTTGCACATGCGGTCATTGATCGTCAGTACGGTTGCGAAGCTACCATCATCGAGAATGACAGGCTCCTCTTCCACTACCGGTGCCGCAGGGGTCTGGGCACGAACCGTAACCTTGGGTGCAGAAGGCAGGCGCGGGCGCTCGGCACGGGCCGGTGTCGCCCGACCTGCCAGACCTAGCCGGTGAACCTTGCCGATCACGGCGTTTCGCGTTACCCCGCCCAATACCCGCGCAATCTGACTGGCCGAAAGCCCCTCCGTCCATAACGACCGAAGCTGCTCGACCCGCTCGTCTGTCCACCCCATGCTGCGCCTCCCTGGCTCTGCCACAAGATATGGTGCACACTACGATGCGCTTAACAAGAAATACCCGATAACCCCAACAGCTTGTCCACAATATCGAATCTGTGGGAAACTTTGCTGGTACTGCAGCTTTTCTGTGCACCCAGCGGGTGCCGTGCTCGTGATGGCCAGTGCCCCTGACCATGCCATTGGCGGGAACTTTGCTGCTGGACCGGCGAAATCCGTTGCGCCGCCACTGCGATCGGAGCGATAAGCCCGGAGCCGGGCCACGTGCCCGGCTTTGTCGTTTACGCTCACAGATGAAACGTGAAGGAGAACTGCTTTGTTTCCGTATCTGCTGCCAACCTATAGTCGGGCGGACCTCGCGTTCGTCCGTGGCGAGGGCCCTTACCTCTTCGCCGAGGACGGTAGCCGATATCTCGACTTCGCAGCAGGCATCGCCGTCAATGCGCTCGGGCACGCCCATCCCCATCTGGTCGCGGCGTTGTGTGACCAGGCTGGAAAGCTCTGGCATACCTCCAATCTTTACCGGGTGCCCGGTCAGGAGAAACTGGCCCGCCGGCTCGTTGAAAACAGCTTTGCCGATACCGTGTTCTTCACCAATTCCGGGGTGGAGGCGATTGAATGCGCCATCAAGATGGCGCGCCGGCATCACTTCGTGAACGGGGCGCCGGAGCGCTTCCGGATCGTCAGTTTTGAGGGCGCCTTTCATGGCCGCACGCTCGCCGGTATTGCCGCGGGCGGCCAGGCCAAATACCTCGAAGGCTTCGGTCCCAAGGTTGAGGGTTTTGACCAGATTGCGGTCGGTGACATGGCCGCGATCAAAGCGCTCGATGCGGCGCAGACCGCGGCGCTGCTGATTGAACCGGTGCAGGGCGAGGGTGGCCTTAGAACCGTTCCGGCCGAGTTTTTGCGCCATCTGCGCCGCTTGTGCGATGACACCGGAATGTTACTGATCTTCGATGAGGTCCAGACCGGCGTAGGGCGCACGGGCAAGCTCTTCGCCTATGAATGGACGGACATTACGCCCGATATCATGGCCATTGCCAAAGGTATTGGCGGCGGCTTTCCGGTCGGTGCCTGTCTGGCGACGGCAGAGGCGGCCGACGGCATGACCGCGGGCGTGCATGGCAGTACCTTCGCCGGCAATCTGCTGGCGATGGCGGTCGGTAATGCCGTGCTCGATGTCGTGCTCGAGGAGGGGTTCCTTGCGCATGTACGCAGCATTGCCTCCTATACCCGCCAGCAGCTTTCTGGCTTGATCGAAGCCCATCCCAAGGTGTTTGCGGAATTGCGTGGTGAAGGTCTCATGATCGGATTGAAGCTCAAATTGCCCAATACTGAATTCGTTGCGACCTTGCGCAAGCATCACATGCTCAGCGTTGGCGCCGGGGATAATGTTGTACGCTTATTGCCGCCCCTGACCATTACCGAAGAACACGTGCGAGAGGCGATCGCGGCGCTTGAGGCCGCCGCCAGCGAAATGGAGAGCCAGGCGTGAACGCGCTGACCCGTACGGCCGAGGGGCCGAAGCATTTTTTGGATCTGTCGGATTTTGACGTCGAGAGCCTGCGCGCGATCCTCGATGATGCGCGCGCCCGCAAACGGGCCCGGGCCGGGCTGCCGAAGGGCGCCCAGGACCCCCATGCGCCCCTCGCTGGACGGATTCTCGCCCTCATTTTCGACAAGCAGTCCACGCGGACCCGCATTTCCTTTGATGTCGGCATGCGCCAGTTGGGTGGAACCACGATCATGTTGTCAGGCAAGGACATGCAACTGGCGCGCGAGGAGACCATCGCTGACACCTCACGGGTGCTCTCCCGTTACGTTGACGCCGTCATGATCCGGCTACTCGATCATGAGATGGTCCGCGAACTCGCCGAGCATGCAAGTGTGCCCGTGATCAACGGGTTGACGCGGATCTCTCACCCCTGCCAGGTCATGGCAGACGTAATGACATTTGAAGAGCATCGCGGTCCGATCAAGGGTGCGACCATTGCCTGGAGCGGGGATGCCAACAACGTGCTGACCTCGTGGGTGCATGCTGCGGCCCGATTTGGATTTAAGCTGCGGGTCGCCTCGCCGAAAGAATTGAGCGCCAAAGAGGCGTTGCGCTCGTGGGCTGCCGGCGCGGGCGCTGATGTGGAGTTTGGCGATGATCCGGACAAGGCGGTTGCTGGTGCCGACTGTGTTGTCTCTGACGCCTGGGTTTCCATGGGCGATGCGGACATGACCAAGCGCCACAATCTGCTCAAGGCCTATCAGGTCAATGCTCGGCTGATGGCCAAGGCGGCGAAGGATGCCATTTTCATGCACTGCCTGCCGGCGCATCGAGGTGAAGAGGTTACCGATGAGGTGATCGATGGCCCGCAAAGTGTAGTCTTCGATGAAGCCGAAAACCGCCTGCATGCCCAGAAGGCCATTTTGGTCTGGTGTCTGAGCTGACGGAGCCGGCGCCATCGGGCTTTGGAAGCGGCTGTGGTTGCTCAGCTTGAATTGGGCCTGGAGGTCGCCATATAGCACATGTCATGACCCTGTCCCCGTATCGGCCGGCTCCGGCCGCGGATTTCATACTTTCTTTTGACCTTGCCAATGCCGGTGTGCGCGGCCGCCTTGTACGCCTGTCCGAGGTTTCGGCGCGAGCGCTTTCGGCGCATGCCCTGCCCGATGTCGCCAATCGCACACTGGGGGAGACTTTGGCGCTGTCGGCACTGCTGGGCTCGAGCCTCAAGCTCGATGGGAGGCTCACGGTGCAGACCCAGTCTGATGGTCCGCTTGATCTGGTCGCTGCTGACTATTATGGCGCTGTGGATGGCGAGCGCGCCGCTGGCGTGCGCGCTTACGCCCGCCTCGACAGGGCGCGGTTCGATGCATTGAACGGGAGCGCGCCTGACTTTGGCCAGCAGGCCGGTCGTGGTGCCTTGGCGATCACCATCGAGCCGCGACGTGACGGCAAAACCTATCAGGGGATCGTGATGCTCGAACCCGCAGGCATTGCCCAAAGTGCCGAGAACTATTTCGCGCAGTCAGAACAATTGGCAACGCGGATCCGTCTTGCTGCGGTGCCCGTACTTGAGCCAGGAAAGCCGGTGCATTGGCGTGCAGCCGGGCTCCTCCTGCAGGCCATACCTGAGAAGCGCCAGAACGAGGACGACTGGCTGCGGCTCGGCATGATCTTGGATACACTCGAGGACTTCGAGCTCATCGATGTCGAGCTGTCGGCCGAGAGCCTGCTGTGGCGCCTGTTCAACGAGGATGAAGTGCGCGTGCATCCATCCGAGGCGATCGAGTTCCGTTGTGATTGCCAGACCGAGCGCATCATTTCAGTGCTGCGCGCCTATGACGCGAGCGAGCGCGAAGGCCTTGCCGATGCGGACGGCATCATTCGTGCCAAATGCGAGTTCTGCGCACGGGTTCATGAAGTGTACCCGCGTGATCTGCAAGACCCGAACTGACACTCAACTGGTTAGCCGCCGATAAAGGTGCCAGGTCGAATGGTCTAGATCCGGCAGCACCACAACGAGCCCGAGAAAAAAGGGCAGGGTGCCAAGGACCAGCAAGCCTGCCACAATCAATCCCCACAGTGCCAGCGGTACGGGATTAAGAGCTACCGCGCGAAATGATGCGGCCAGGGCGTTTTCCAGACCGATGCGGCCATTATCGAGCAACATGGGGAAGGACACGATGCCAAGGCAGAGAGCGAGCAGGGCAAAGAGAAATCCCGCGCCGCAGCCGATGGCCATCAGCGCATAACCGCTGCGTGTGGTGAACACCGCCGTGACAAAGCGTTGTGAGTTCTCGGCCGTTGCCGGGTTCATGGTCAGGCGGTAGATGAGATAGGCAGCGCCGAGCCAAACCAGGAACTCGAAGATGAGGAGGGCACCGAGGATCACAATAGCTGTAAAGCCCTCCTCGCCGCTCACAGCAAAGGCATTGGTCCAGCTTTCCGGGGCGCCCTGCTCGCGCCGCTTGCTCCTATCGTACGGC
>JAKAVI010000195.1:0-10814 GCA_021817355.1 Pseudomonadota bacterium
AGGATGCCTTGCGAACGGGCATTGGCGAACTGGTCTAGGTCAAAGACATAACTCCTGAATTTGAGCACCGACAGATTGGCGCCGTGTCCCGAAGACTGCTCGATGGTGCCGTGGCGCATGATGAGGCGAGCCCCCAACGGGGTCTGCGCCAGCAGGCCGCTTTGGGCAATGTAGGTGATGGGATGGGCGGCATTGCGATTGTCATGCACCAAAATGCCATAAATCTGGCCGTCAGAGGACAGATCGCGAATGAACACGGTCAGGCCCGGCGCAGGGGTATTGAAGGTGCCCTGGGTGAGGATTGCCGCTCCGATATCGGCGCGGATGTTTACTTCCTGCTGCTCCATGGCCTGTTGCGTGAAGGGCATCAGCCACAGGGTGTTGAAGTAGGTGAGCGCTGTCACCATCAACCCGACCACAAGAACCGGCACGGCAAGCTGAAGCGAGCTGTAGCCGGCGGCGGTCATGGCAACCAATTCGCTGTCCGCGTTGAGCTTGTTGAGGCCGAACAGTGTCCCGGCAAAAAAGGCGATGGGCAGGATGATGACGAGCAGATCCGGCAGCATCAGCAAGGTCAGGTAGAAAAAAGTCGGTGCCGACTGGCCGCGATTGATCACCAGATTGAGCAGGCGCAGCGATTGCGACAGCCAGACCACAGCGCTCAGAACGAAGGCAAAAAAGGCCGTGGGCCCGATCAACTGGCGCAGCACGTAATGGGACAGGCGCGGCATGGGCATCCGAATTAAGACTCTGGCCGGCGTCGCTGCGGCCTTTCACGCAGGTTACGATTAGTCCTAAACTAGCATTTTCCCGCCGCCGCCCGGCAATCCTTCTGTGCCTGACAGGGCAAAAGTGCAAGTCTCGTTCGCGGCCTGGCCATTCCTGGAGTTGATCCGATGCAAATCACCTTTTCTGCGCCTTCTACCGCTGCCGGTGGTGCTCTGGTCGTGGCCGCCCTGGCCGGCGGCGCCTTCACCGCCTCCGCGGCGGAGGCCGATCGCATGGCGGGCGGAGCACTCAAGCGCGCCCTTGAGGTCAGCCGCTTCTCCGGCAAGCCGGGACAGCTGCTGGAGGTTTTGGCACCTTCAGGGGGCAAGGCCTCCCGTATCATCCTGGTTGGTCTTGGCGCAGTGGAGGGGCTTGACGGGCTCAGGGCCGAGCAGATCGCTGCGGATGTGGTCGCGCGCCTGCTCGCCTGCGGGGAAAAAGCCATTCACTTTGCAATCGACCGGCCGAAAGGTCTCAAGCTCGATGATGCAGAGCTCGCCGCCCATCTGGCGATGGGTGTTGAGCTGCGCGCCTACAGCTTCGACAAATACCGCACGCGACAGCTGGAGGAGCGGGCCGCAACGGTCAAGAAAGTGAGCATTGGCACCAAGGACGTGGCCGGTGCACGCAAGCTCTGGCGCGAGTTTGCGGCGGTGGCCGAGGGAATCTATTTGGCACGGGACCTCGTCAATGAGCCGCCCAATGTGCTGTTTCCGGTCGAATTCGCGCGCCGGACCAAAAAACTCACGGCGCTGGGGCTCAAGGTCGAGGTGCTTGGCGCGGCACAGATGAAGAAGCTCGGCTTTGGGGCCTTGCTTGGCGTGGCCCAGGGCAGTGCCCATGAGCCCCAGCTGGTTGTCATGCAATGGCTGGGCGCGCGCAATCGCAAGACCCCGCCCATCGCGCTCGTTGGCAAGGGTGTTTGCTTTGATTCGGGAGGCCTGTCGCTGAAGCCGGCGGCCTCGATGATGGGCATGAAGGGCGACATGGGTGGAGCGGCCGCGGTGACCGGAACCATGCACGCGCTGGCGGCGCGCAAAGCCAGGGTCAATGCCATCGGTGTCATCGGTCTCGTTGAGAACATGCCGTCCGGCACGGCCCAGCGTCCGGACGATGTGGTGACCTCGCTTTCCGGTCAGACCGTTGAGGTCCTCAACACCGACGCGGAAGGCCGGCTGGTGCTTGCCGATGCGCTCACCTACACCCAGCGGCGCTTCAAGCCGCGGCTGGTCATCGACCTGGCGACACTGACCGGTGCCATCATGGTGTCGCTCGGGGCTGAACATGCCGGACTGTTTGCCAATGACGATAACCTCGCCGCACAGCTGGCGCAGGCGGGAAAACTGGAAGGCGAGCTGGTGTGGCGGATGCCGCTGTCGCCCAATTACAACAAGCTTCTCAAGTCCAAGATTGCTGACATGAAGAATATCGGCGGCGGTCCTCATGCCGGTGCGATCACCGCGGCGCAGTTTCTGCAGCGCTTCATCACCGACAAGCAGAGCTGGGCGCATTTGGATATTGCCGGGGTAGCCTGGCAGGATGGCGAACAAAAGACCTTAGCGCCTTCTTGGGGTGTGGGCTGGGGTGTGCGCCTTCTCAATCGTCTGTGCAAGGATCATTACGAGGCTTGAGAGAGGCGCGCCGCTCGTGACCGAGACCTGGTTCTATCATCTTGAACGGCGCACGAGCGAAGAGGTGCTGCCCGAGCTGCTGGAGCGGACGCTGGCCCGGGGCTGGCGGGCGCTGGTGTGCTGCGACAGTGCTGAACGGGCAGCGGTGCTTGATACCTTGCTGTGGACCTATCGCGAGGACAGTTTTTTGCCCCATGCCTGCGCTGGTGACGGCGGTGCCAGCGACCAGCCCATCCTCATCAGCGCAGAGATGGAGCTGACAAACCAGCCGCATGTCCTCTTCCTCGTCGGCGGGGTGATGCCGGTCTGGGACCGTCCGGAGCTTGCGGGGCTCAGTCGCATCGTTCTTTTGTTCGACGGCTCTGACAGTGCCATGATCAGTGCTGCCCGCGCGGCGTGGAAGGCCGCAGGTGCGGCCGGTCACGCCGTAACGTACTGGCGCCAGAACACGGCGGGCAAATGGCAGAAGCAGGCCTGAAGCGCCCGCATCCCGCGTGCCAGAGCAGCGTTCACGGCCACTGGCCGCAACAGGGAATAAGGAGGGGGTGGTGTTCAGGTTGCGAGGACGCGGACAGCTGCTGCGCATACTCGGCGTCAGCTTTGGCATAGCTGTCGCTCTCGGAAACATGATTGGCGCCGGCATCTTGCGGGCTCCATCGGCGATCGCAGCGACCGTACCGGATGGCAGGCTGATTCTGCTTCTTTGGATCATCGGCGGTCTTCATGTCCTGCTGAGCATCAACATCCTGTCCGAACTGGGTACCGCCATTCCACAAAGTGGCGGGCCTTACCTCTATGCCCATCGCGCCTTTGGAGACATTGCGGGTCTGGTGGTGGGCTGGTCGCAATGGATGAGCAAGCTTGCGGGCATCGCCTCGACCTCTATTGCCTGCGCCGAATTCCTGCCGATCGTGATCCCTGTGGCGGCCCGTTACACCCTCCCCGTGGCGCTGTGTGTGCAGGGCGCGCTCTATCTTCTCAATGGTGTTGGCCTGCGACCGGGGCGAACGATGCAGGAAGCCTCCAGCCTGATTAAGACGGCGATGCTCGTGGTGTTCGTCGCCGCTGCCATTGCGGTGATTGCCCCAGCCGGGCGAGGGGTCGCAACGAACCTGCATGAGGCTGGAAGCGCGCTGGGCTGGGCCGTCGTGATCAATGCCTATTCGCTCATTCGCGGGGCCTATTCGGGATATGATGCACCGGTTTATTTCAGCGAGGAGAACACGACGCCGTCGCGGAATATTCCGCTATCGCTGCTTTTTGGCCTCATCCTTGCCTTTGCGCTTTATGTCGGCGTTAATGGAGCCCTCATTTATGTGCTGGGGGTCAGGGGCGTTGCCGCGACAGCGTTACCCTTTAACACCGTGCTCAATCAGCTGGGCGGGCCCTTGCCAGGGGTGATCTTTGCGCTGGGCGCGATGATCGCGGTGGCTGGTGTGGCCAATTCCGGCATCATGACGGCGCCGCGGATTCTTTTCGCGCTGGGGCGCGATGGCCTGCTGCCCCGCTGGTTTACTTCGGTCAATGTCGGGGGCAGTCCCTATGCAGCGGTGCTGCTGACGGGGGTGTGTTCGCTGGCGCTGGCGGCCAGCGGGTCCTTTGCCATGGTCTTCGGACTCATCGCGCTCCTCGATACGGTGGGCTATGTCCTCGTCGATGCCGCCTATTTCGCGCTGCGGCGCAGGGAACCAGAGCTGACGCGGCCCTTCCGCGCCTATTTTCATCCCGTGGCCCCCGCGCTGCTGCTCGCCATTGATCTTGTTCTGCTGGTGCTGTTTTCCGGCGCCAACCGGCTGGCGCTCTATTTTGCCTTGGCACTGACACTGCTGTGCGTACCTCTGGCGCTGCTTGCCCGGCGCGCCCGTCAGGCATGAAAATGTCGTAACGGTTGACAGGAATCGAAAAAGGCGGCCCTTAGCCAAAAAGGGCTGCGCGCAAAGAGACATCGCCTTCCATGCCCATCGGCCTCAGCTTCGGCACGCTCATCGTGCTTTTGATCGATTTTGCCCTCAGCGCGCATGTCATGCGCAGCGGACGCTCCTATCTTTGGATTCTGCCCATCGTGCTGTTTCCGCCTCTGGGTTGGATTGCCTATGTGGTCTTTGTCGCGGTGACGGGCGCAGTGAGCAGTGGCCAGGCGCGGCGTTTTGCCGATGATTTTGTCAATACGGTTGATCCCGGCAGAAGCTATCGCGAAAAGAAACGCGAGGTTGAGAAGGTTGGCTCGGTCGATTCCAAGCGGGCGCTGGCTGAGGAGTGCATCCGCCAGGGACTGTTTCAGGATGCGATCGACCTTTATCTCAGCGCTATGGCCGGGCCGTTGGGCGCGCAGGACACGGCGCTGCTCTTTGGTCTGGCGCGCGCCAAGCTCCTGGCCGGCGATGGCGCCGGCGCGGAGGCTGCGTTTGACGAGCTCAAAAAGGCCGATCCGGCCGCCTTCAATGCGGATGCGGAACTCGATTACGCCCGCAGTCTTGCGCTGCAGGGAAAGAACGAAGCTGCGCTCGCCCAATACGAAAAGATCCTGCCCAAATATCCAGGCGAGGAGGCGCGCTGCCGGTATGGCCTCCTGCTGCAGGCGCTTGGAGAGGAAGAGCGGGCACGGCGGATTTTCCGGGAGATTGTCGAGTCCGTGAAAGGCGCCCCGTCCTATTATCGCCGCCGCCAGCGCGACTGGCTCGCCATCGCCAGGCGCAATCTGTCGCCTTAGGAGGGCCATCGCCGCGCGCGGCAGGGCGGGTGGCGCAAGGTGGCAGAGTGCGGGTCTTTGCTCCTGCTATCAGGACGCCGGCGCCGGGTTTTCCCGCGGCGGTGGGAATGAGTTTGCGGTGGCCCTCAGTCTGCGCTCTTCAGGGCTGTTTCATAGGCTTCCTGCGCTTTCAGCCAGCGCTCTTCCGCGGCGGCCAGTTTCTTGGCGGCATCAGCACGCTTCTTGGACACCGCAGTGCCCTTGAGGGGATCCCGAACGAAGAGCAGCGGGTCGGCGAGGGCGCGGTCATATTTGGCGATCTCCTCGCTAAGTACGCTCATCTGCCGTTCCTCGAGATCGGCCTGATCCTTGAGGGGACGCAGCTGGTTGCGCCGCTGTGCCGCCTCACGCCTGGCATCTTCCTTGGAGGGACGCGGCGCCTCGCTGCCGCGCATGGAGGAGCGGGTTTCACCGCTGAGCAGGTAACGGCGGTAGTCTTCGAGATCACCGTCAAAGGCATGGACGAGGCCATCGGCAACCAGGAGCAGGCGTTCGGCTGTCGCCTCGATCAGCCTGCGGTCATGGCTGATCAAGATCACGGCACCCTCAAAATCGTTGAGCGCTGTCAGCAGGCTCTCACGGGCATCGATGTCCAGATGATTGGTGGGCTCATCGAGGATGAGCAGGTTGGGATGATCGAGTGTCGCCAGGGCCAGCATCAGCCGGGCCCGCTCGCCGCCAGAGAGTGCGCCCACTTTGGTGGTTGCCTTGTCGGCGGAGAAGCCGAAACTGCCGAGCTGGCCCCTCAGATGCTGCTCGCTGAGGTTTGGCCGCAAGATGCCAAGCGTCTGCAGCGGTGTCAGCTGCGCCTGCAGCTCTTCAAGCTGGTGCTGTGCGAAATACCCCACGCCCAGTTTGCGCGCCCGGAACAGCGTGCCGCTCATCTTGTCCAGCTTGCCGGCGATGAGTTTGGCCAGAGTGGATTTGCCGTTACCGTTCTTGCCCAAAAGGGCGATGCGCTCGTCCGGATCGATGCGCAGGTCCAGATGCGACAGGACCGGTCGGCCTGGTTCGTAGCCGACGCTGACCTGCTCCAGCGTTACCAGAGGCGGGCTGGCGTGGAGCGGGGCCGGCAGCCGGATCGGGATTACGTGCTCATCAAGCGGAATGTCGATCTGCTCCATCCGCTCCAGCATCTTGATGCGACTCTGCGCCTGACGGGCCTTGGAGGCTTTGTAGCGGAAACGGTCGACGAAGCTCTGGAGGTGTTTGCGCCGCGCTTCCTGGCGTCTGGCGAAGGCAAGATCATTGGCTCGCCGCAGGGCGCGTGTCGCCGTGAAGCTGTCGTAATTGCCGCTGTAGAGCGTCAGCCGGCCATGCTCGAGATGGAGGATGAATTCGCACACGCTGTTGAGCAGGTCGCGATCATGGCTGATGAGCAGAACGCTGCCCTGATAGCGCTTCAGATAGTCTTCAAGCCACAGGACGCCTTCAAGGTCGAGATAGTTGGTCGGCTCATCGAGCAGTAGCAGGTCCGGGGCAAGAAACAGCACGGCAGCCAGTGCCACGCGCATGCGCCAGCCACCGGAAAATTCCGCGCACGGCCGTAGCTGGTCGCTGGCTGAAAAACCCAGACCAGCGAGGATCGTCGCCGCGCGCGAAGGTGCCGCATAGGCATCGAGGGCTTCGAGCCGGGCATGGATTTCGCCCAGGTGATGGGGATCGGCGGCGTCATCGGCCGCCGCCAGAAGCGTCAGCCGTTCCTGATCGGCGGCCAGGACCGTGTCCAGAAGGCTCACCGGGCCGGCGGGAACTTCCTGGGCGACTGCGCCCAGGCGCCAGGCCGCCGGCAAGCTGATCGCGCCGCCATCGGCATGCAGCTCTTTCTGGATGAGCCTGAACAGCGTGGATTTGCCGGCTCCATTGTGGCCGACAAGCCCGATCCTGCGCCCGGCAGGCAGTCTGGCGCTGGCGCCTGACAGGATGTCGCGTCCGGCGATGCGATAAACCAGATTGTCGATATTGATCATGGCGCTCCCATAGCGGGTGCAGCGGGCGCTGAGCAAGCAGCCATGAGCAGGCGTGCCCCGGGCCCTTGGGGCCAAGGCGCGAGGGGCTCTGGTTGCGCCCGCTTATAGGCCCCGCTATAGAGCGGCCGAAAATTCCCCCTTGATCAGGAGTTTTGTCATGGCCTTGGAGCGTACGCTCTCCATCATCAAGCCCGATGCCACGCGGCGCAATCTGACCGGAGCGATCGTAGATCGCTTCGAGAAGGCGGGGTTGCGCGTGATCGCCTCAAGGCGGCTGCGTCTGTCCCAGGCCCAGGCCGAGGCCTTTTATGCGGTGCACCGTGAGCGGCCGTTCTTTGCCAGCCTGGTTGCCTTTATGACCTCAGGTCCGGTTGTCGTCCAGGTCCTCGAAGGCGAAAACGCGATTGCGCGCAATCGCGAGGTGATGGGGGCGACCAATCCTGCCAACGCCGCGGCCGGCACCATTCGCAAGGATTTTGCCGAAAGCATCGAGGCCAATTCGGTGCATGGTTCAGATGCCCCGCAGACCGCCCAGCAGGAGATCAAGTTTTTCTTTTCGGATCTGGAGATCGTCGGCTGATCCGCTAAAGTGCGCCTCGCGTGACGCGACGTGCGAGGAGCACCCATGCAGGGCAAAACTGTGGTCATCACCGGCGCAACCTCTGGTATAGGTGAGGTTGCCGCCGACCGCCTAGCCCAACAGGGCGCCCGTATCGTCTTCATTGCCCGCGATCAGACGCGCGGTGAGGCGATGCTGAAGCATCTTGATGCCATTGCCGGCCACAGCGCCCATGCGGTGTTTTATGCCGACCTGTCGCGTCTGTCCGAGATGCGCAAGGTGGCCGCAGAGATCGCGGCGGCCTGTCCGCAGATCGATGTTCTGATCAACAATGCGGGGGCGATGTTCGCCCGCCGCCAGGTGAGCCAGGATGGACTTGAGCTGACCTTTGCGCTCAACCACATGGCCTATTTCGTGTTGACGACGCAGCTGCTGCCGCAGCTCAAGGGCCCCGCGCGCATCCTCTGCACAGCTTCCGCCGCCCATAAGGGCGCGAAGCTGGATTTTGACGATCTGCAGAGTACCAGGGCCTATTCGGCCTGGGGCGCTTACGGGCGTTCCAAGCTGATGAACATCCTTTTCACGCGGTCATTGGCGCACCGTCTTCAGGGCAGCGGCGTGACCGCCAACTGCCTGCACCCGGGTTTTGTCAACACCAGGTTCGGCGATAACAACAAGGGCGTGTTCGGCTGGGGCCTTGGCCTTGCCAAAAACATCGCCCTGTCGCCGGCGCAGGGAGCTGAGACACTGATCTATCTTGCCAGCTCGCCCGAGGTTGCCTCCCAAAGCGGCAAGTATTTTCACAAATGTCGCGCGGAAACACCCAGCCGTGAGGCGCGAAACGATGAGGATGCCGCGCGCTTGTGGCAACTCTCCGAAGCCATCGCCGGCCACGGGCTCAGCTGAAGATCGCCCGGTCTGCTTCGAGACGGACCTGTCCTGAGGCCAGCAGCCGCAGTGCATGGGGATAGATGCGGTGTTCTTCCTCAAGGATGCGGGCGGCCAGCGTTTCTTCTGTGTCGCCTTTCTCCACGCGCACGCAGGCCTGCTCGATGATGGGTCCGGCATCGAGTTCAGGCACGACAAAATGGACGGTGCAGCCGGAAATGCGTACCCCTGCGGCCAATGCACGCGCATGGACATTGATGCCCTTGAAGGCGGGCAAAAGCGAGGGGTGGATGTTGATGATGCGTCCGGCCCAGGCGCGGACAAAATCATCGGACAGAATGCGCATGAAGCCCGCCAGGCAGACCAGCTCAATACCGTGCTGGCGCAGCGTCGCATCAATCTCGGCGTCGAACTGCGGCCGCGTCTTGCCCTGATGGGGAATGATCGAAACGGCGATGTTGTGAGCCTGTGCGCGTTCCAGGCCGCTGGCCAGCGGCTGGTTCGAGAGCACGAGCGCGATCCGCGCCGGATAATCGGGGTCTGCCGCTGCCGCGATCAGTGCCGCCATGTTGCTGCCACGACCGGAAATCAGGATGGCGGTGCGCTTTGCCGTCACAGCGGGAGGGCGCCCTGATAACGCACCGACGCGGCGCCTTCGGAGCCGATGAGCCGGCCGATCCGGTAGGCTCTTTCGCCTGCCACGCCGAAAGCATCAATGGCGTGACCAGCCTTCTCGGCATCACAGACGGCAATCAGGCCGAGGCCGCAATTGAAGGTACGCAACATCTCTTCGGGCGCAATGTTGCCGGTCTGTGCCAGCCAGGAAAACACGGCCGGCATGGCAAAACTCGTCAGATCGATTTCGGCGCACAGTCCGTCAGCCAGAATCCGCGGCAGATTCTCGGTGATGCCACCGCCGGTAATGTGGGCAAGCCCCTTGATGGCGCCGGTACGGATCGCCTCGAGGGCGGATTTTACATAAAGCCGGGTTGGCACCATCAAGGCCGCGCCAAGGCTCATCTGCGGCGCAAACGGGGCCGGCGCCTCAAGCTCAAGCCCGCTGTCCTTTACCAGGCGGCGCACCAGCGAATAGCCATTGGCGTGCACGCCTGCCGACGCGATGCCGATGATGACATCGCCCTCGCGCATGCTCGACAGCCTGGGCAACACGGCGCTGCGCTCGACCGCACCGACGCTAAAGCCGGCCAGATCGAAATCGCCCTTCGCGTAAAGGCCGGGCATTTCGGCGGTCTCCCCGCCGATCAGAGCGCAGCCGGCCACCTTGCAGGCCCGGGCAATGCCTTCGATGACGCGCGCCGCAGCCTCGACCTCAAGCTGGCCGCAGGCGTAGTAGTCGAGGAAAAAAAGCGGCTCGGCGCCTTGCACCACGACGTCATTGACGCACATCGCCACCAGGTCCTGACCGAGCCCATCGTAGAGCCCGGTGTCGATGGCGAGTTTGAGCTTGGTGCCCACCCCGTCGGTGGAGGCGACCAGAACCGGATCGCGAAACCCCGCGGCCTTGAGATCGAACAGCGCGCCGAAGCCGCCGAGCTCGGCATCGGCGCCGGAGCGACGGGTCGCCTTGGCAGCGGGGGCAATGCGCGCCACCAGTGCCTCACCCGCATCGATGTCAACACCGGCATCCCGGTAGGAAAGACCCTTGGACTTGTCGCCCGTCATGGCTTGCTCCTCGCAGCGGCAAGGATTTACGAGCGCCGGGCCGGGCGCGCAAGCACCGTCCGCGGCTTTCTTCGCCGGGCCCCGACCACTATAGTGCCCCCCTCTTCGCCCGTCAGCAGGTTCTTCATGCGCACTCCGCTTGCCTTGGTTCTGATCTTCGCCGCGGCCATCCTTTTGCTGCATCCCGCACTGGCGGCGAGCCCGTTTGACGTGACCGAAAACGTCAAAGGTTCAGGGGCCTCGACGCTGGAAGCCTACAACAATGCGGTCGACAGCGGCCGGCGCAAAGCCTGGGTGGAACTCGTCCACCGGCTGACGCCGCAGGGCGAGTGGGCGGCCTTGACGGCGATTGACGACAGCACGCTGCAGAGCATGGTGCAAAACTACCGCCTGAGCAATGAAGCCCGCTCGACCACAAGGTATGTGGCAACCGTAACCTATGTCTTTAACCAGCCTCTCGTCCGGCGCTATTTCCGCAACAACAACATCAGCTATTCGCTCGCCTCGGCCACGCCCATGCTGGTGGTACCGATGGCACCGGCCTATGACCCGAATTCTCTGTGGAG
>JAKAVI010000195.1:10824-16939 GCA_021817355.1 Pseudomonadota bacterium
AAGGCCTGGTCGGGCATCCATGTCGCCGGTGGCGTGGTGCCCGTGCTCCTGCCCAAGGCGGATATGCTCAACACTGCGGCGCTCAGTGCCTTGGGCTTTCGCAGCGCCGGCTGGAGCGACGTCGCCCCGGTCGCGGCCCGCGCCGGAGCAAATGAAGCCGCGCTGGTGCAGGCCGGACCGGCAGGTGCGGGGCATCTGGCAGTCGGGATCCGCCTGCTCTATGCCAATCAGCCTTCCCAGGCCCTGACCCCCCTCGACATTCCGGTTCCCGCCCATATGACGACGGCGGCTGCCTATGGCCTGGCCGCCGGAGCCGCGGCCAAGGCGATCAGTGCGGCCTGGACGGCCAATACGGCGGTCGATTTCGGCAAGCCCTCGAGCCTGACCGTCAATTTCATGGTGCCATCGCTGAGTGCCTGGGGTGCGATGCAAAGCCGCCTCGAAAAACTGCCAGTGATTGAAGCGGTGCGGGTCAAGGCCGTTGAAATCGGTCAGTTGCAGGCCGATATCGACTATGCAGGAACACAGACACAGCTGAGCGCATTTCTAGCTCAGGCCGGATACAGGCTGGACAACCGCAATGGCGATTGGTGGCTCGATCCGGCGTCTGGGCCGACCGCTACGGGTTCAAGGTGACGCCTCGGAATTTCAATTTGCCCAATTTTTTGACTGGCCTGCGCCTTCTGACGGCGCCGCTGGTCGCGCTCGTGCTGTTGCGTGGCCATGACGCAATCGCGCTCGCCCTGTTTGCCGCCGCGGGCCTCAGCGATGCGGCCGATGGCTGGCTCGCCAAGCACTTTGGCTGGGCCACACCGCTTGGCCGACTGCTCGATCCGGCCGCTGACAAGCTCTTGATGCTGTTTGCCTTTGGCACTCTGGCGGTGATCGGTGCGGTGCCCCTGTGGCTGGCCGCCGTGGTGATCGGCCGCGACGGCCTGCTCATTGTGGGGGTGGCCCTGGCCTGGGCTCTTGGACGGCCCTTTGCGATCGTGCCATCGGCGATCGGCAAGGCCTCGACCGTGCTGCAGGTGGTGTTCGTGGCGGTTACGCTCGTAGCGCGCAGTCTCGATCTCAATTGGCCGTTCGGCCATATGGCGCTGATGCTGGTGGTAGCGGGGCTGACGTTGGGCTCGGGGCTGCTTTATGGCGCCCGTGGCCTGCAGGCGCTGCTGTGCTGGGCGCGGGCGGTCTGAAAGCAAAACTCGTGGCCTCGCAACTGCCTCTGCCCTTTGTTCCGGATCCGCGCTTGACGCGAGAGGCCTTCATTGAGGCCAGCGGCAATGCGCAGGCGGTGCGGTTCATCGATCGCTGGCCGCGCTGGCCGGCGCCTGCGGCGGCCCTGCATGGTCCGTCCGGCTCTGGCAAGTCGCATCTGGTTGCGGCCTGGAGCAAGGCGGCTGGCGGGCTCGTACTGGCAGCCGATAGCCTGGCAGAGCTGGCGCCGGCGGCGCTGGCAGGACGGCCGGCCATCGCCGTGGAAGACATCGATCGGGCGCCGCCCTGTCTTGGCCGTGACCGGGTGCTGTTTGCCCTGCTCGAGGGGGCTTCAGCTGACAGTGCCGTGCTGCTGACCGGCCGCAGCCCGCCGGCGCAATGGCCAGTGGTCCTGCCCGATCTGGCCTCACGCTTTGCCGCTCTTCTGGCCTTTCCCCTGTGGGAACCGGACGAGGCGCTGCTGCGCGCCCTCGCCCACAAACTCTTTGCCGACCGGCAGTTGCGGGTACCGGAGGTGGTAGTGGACCGCATGCTCCTCTTTCTGGAGCGCTCGCCCGAGGCCATCCGCGACTTCGTCGCCTTGGCGGATGGGAGGGCCCTGGCAGAGGGACGCCCCGTCACCTTGGGCCTCATTCGCGCCCTGCTTGCCGGTTAGCAGGCAAGCCTCCCGGGCGCCAGCCCGGGGGCCGTGCTGCACAAGCTTCGCTGCGGATGCTAGAAGACGCGGGCTTAAGGGTAAAAGAACCCGGTGCGTGCTAGACATGCATCTTCACATCAGCCCGTCGGCTGGCGCAGGTCGCTCCGACACGAGGTGGTCATGGTCAGTGCAGGTTCGGCGTCGGCAACTCCGGATGGAACCCTGCCGCTCAGCGGGGCGCTGGGAGGGAGGCGTCGCAGCGGGGCAAGTGCGCGCTGGCCGGCACCTCAAACCGATCCTGCAACGATCACGCAAGAGAGCTGCGACCGCTTTGTGAACCGCGAGCTCAGCTGGCTGCAATTCAACCGCCGGGTGCTCGAAGAGGCACGCAATCCGCGCCATCCTCTGCTCGAGCGTCTGCGCTTCCTGTCGATTTCGGCCTCCAATCTCGATGAATTCTTCATGGTTCGCGTGGCCGGGCTCAAGGGCATGGTCACGGCCGGGGTGACGACATTGAGCGACGATGGGTTGACCCCGGCGCAGCAAATCACCCGCGTCGACGAGGTTTCCGCGGCGCTGATTGCCGATCAGCAGGAGATCTGGTTTGAACTCTGCCATGAGCTGCGTGGCGCGGGGATCTGGCTCCTGACGCCGGAGGAGCTGAAGGCGGAAGATCACGCCCTGCTCGACGTCTATTTCCGCGAGCAGGTCTTCCCGGTGCTAACGCCCCTCGCCCTCGACCCGGCGCACCCCTTTCCCTTCATTCCCAATCTCGGCTTCACCTTGGCGCTGCAATTGCTGCGCAAGCGTGATGGCAACCAGATCAATGCGCTGCTGCCGGTGCCCGCGCAGCTGCAGCGCTTCATCCGCCTGTCCGGGCCGGAGGCGCGCTTCCTCTCGCTCGAGCATGTGCTCGGCCTTTACCTCGATCGCCTGTTTCCTGGTCACACAGTGATGGGCTCGGGCCTTTTGCGCCTGATCCGCGACAGTGATGTCGAGGTGGAGGAAGAGGCAGAAGACCTCGTGCGCCTGTTCGAGACCTTGCTCAAGCGTCGGCGCAGAGGTTCGGTCATCCACATGGAATGCAGCGCTGCGATGCCGGAGGATCTGCGCAATTTCATCGCCGATGAACAGAAGCTCAAGGGCGCCGAGCTTGTGCTCGTGGACCATCTTCTGGGTCTTGCCGACACCAGGCAGCTGATCCTTGATGATCGGCCCGAACTGCTTTTTCCACCCTATATCGCCCGCTATCCCGAACGCATTCGTGATCATGGCGGGGACTGCTTTGCGGCCATAAGGGCCAAGGACATTGTCGTTCATCACCCCTTCGAAAGCTTTGATGTCGTGGTGCAGTTCCTGCGCCAGGCGGCAGCGGATCCGGACGTGGTCGCGATCAAACAGACACTTTATCGCACCTCGCAGGATTCACCGATCATCGAGGCGCTGATCGAGGCAGCAGAAGCGGGCAAATCGGTAACCGCACTGGTCGAGCTGAAGGCGCGGTTTGACGAGGAAGCCAATATCAAATGGGCGCGTGATCTGGAGCGGGCCGGCGTGCAGGTGGTCTATGGCTTCATTGAGCTGAAGACCCACGCCAAAGTCAGCCTGGTGGTACGGCGTGAAGGTGGTGTGCTGCGGACCTATGTGCACTTTGGTACCGGAAATTATCATGCGGTCACGGCCAAGGTTTACACCGATCTGTCGCTCTTTTCTGCCGATCCGGTACTCGGCCGCGACGCCGCGCAGCTGTTCAATTTCATCACCGGTTATGCTGAGCCGGAGCGCCTCGAGAAGATCTCGGTGTCACCCCTCAACCTGCGCAACAAGCTGATGGCATGCATCGAGGAGGAAATCGCCCACGCCAGGCATGGCCGTCCGGCGACGATCTGGGCCAAGCTTAACAGCCTCGTTGATCCGGGGATCATTGACGCCTTGTACCGTGCGAGCGGCGCTGGGGTGCAGATCCGCCTTGTCATTCGTGGCATCTGTTGCCTGCGGCCGCAGGTTGCCGGCCTATCGGAGAACATCGAGGTCAAATCGATCGTCGGGCGTTTTTTGGAGCATGGGCGCATCGTCTGCTTTGGCAATGGCCATGCCCTGCCATCACCCCAGGCCAAGCTTTTCATTTCCTCTGCAGACTGGATGCCGCGCAATCTTGATCGACGGGTCGAGGCTCTGGTGCCGATTGAAAATCCTACGGTCCATGAGCAGATCCTGGACCAGATCCTGGTGGCACTGCTCAAGGATCGGGCGCAAAGCTGGAGCATGAATGCGGATGCGACCTATACCCGCGATCCGGGCGCCGCTGATCCGCAGGCATTTTGTGCTCATACCTATTTCATGACAAATCCGTCATTGTCCGGACGGGGTCGTGCCCTTAGGATCGACAGCCAAAAAGAGCAGATCGGGCGGATTAAAGTTTCACCAAAGGGCGGCTGACGAGTGGATGTAGGTGTCATTGCCCAGTCGACGGTGCCGCGAACTCCAGCTTTGGGCCGGGTGCGTGGTCCGGTTGCCATTGTCGATATCGGTTCCAACTCGGTGCGTCTTGTCACCTATGAAACGCTGCTGCGCACGGCAGCGATCCTCCATAATGAAAAGTCCATTTGCGGCATTGGCCGCAATATGGTGACGACCCACAGATTGCATGATGGAGGTATTGCGATGGCCCTCGGGGCGCTGTCGCGCTTCCGGCTGCTGGCCGATTCCTTTGGCATCCGTCATCGCATCGCCGTGGCCACCGCCGCGGCCCGCGATGCCACCAACGGGCCGCAGTTCATCGCGGCCGCAGAAGCCGCCTGGGGGAGCCCCGTTCGCGTCCTCTCCGGTGAGGAGGAAGCGAAGGTTGCGGCTGAGGGCGTACTTGCGGGGATCCCTGATGCTGTGGGCCTCGTAGGTGATCTGGGGGGTGGCAGTCTCGACATGGTGACGGTGGGAAGCGGCGTCGCCGGTGCTGCAATGACCCTGCCATTTGGTCCCCTGCGCCTGATGGACGCCGCCCGACAGGATCCCGAGCGGGCCCGCGCGATCGTTGATGTGGGTCTTGAGGGTCTTGAGGGTCTTGAGGCGCTGCCTTCGCTCAAGGGGCGCTCCTTTTATGCGGTTGGTGGCACCTGGCGGGCGCTGGCCCGCGTCGACATGGATCGCGAAGCCTATCCGCTGCATGTGCTGCATCATTACACCATTCCGGCGGCGAGGGCTCTCAAGCTGTGTCGGGCATTGTCGGGCCTGTCGCGCAAGACCCTCGACAAGATGGGCGTCATCTCAAGGCGGCGCGCAGAAGCGCTGCCTTATGGCGCGGTGGTGCTCGAACGGCTGCTGTTGGCCACCGGGCTCAAGGACGTGGTGATTTCAGCCTATGGCCTGCGTGAGGGTTTGCTGCATGGCGCGCTGTCACGCGAGGAGCGCGAGAAAGATCCCTTGCTCGAGTTTTCTGCCGCCGCCAATCAGCGCATGAGCCGCGCCCCGGCGCATGCGGGCGAACTCTTTGCCTTTAGCCAAGTGCTGTTCGAGGGGGAGGGCGCGGCCAGCCATCGCCTGCGGCGGGCGGCCTGCGATTTTTCCGACATTGGCTGGCGCCGTCACCCGGATGATCGGGCGGTGGGCAGTTTTGAGGAGGTGCTGACGGCTCCCTTTGCCGGGGCCGGCCATCGCGATCGGGCGATCCTCGCCACCACGGTATTCCACCGCTACAAGGGCGATGATGACCCGCCGCTGGGAAGTGGTGCCCATGACCTGCTGACGGCCGAGGATCAGAATCTGGCGCGGCGCATGGGGCTGGTTGCGCGGCTGGGTTTTGCGCTGTCCGGCTGCGCCAGCGGTGAACTCACCCATTACCGCTTTAAACTCACGCCCGGACGACTATTTTTACAGGTGCCGGCAAGCCGCCAGGCCATGGTATCGGATCCGGTTCCCAAGCGTCTGTCGGCACTGGCGGCGGCGTTTGGCCGCAAAGGCGAGATCAGCCTGCTGTAAGAGTGGGCAGGGCCCTTGGCTTGCCGATCGGGGCTATGCCTTGCACCTGCCACACAGAGGGTCTAAGCCCGACGCCGTCGAAGGCCCGGCTTGGGGGTCATTAGGAGAAGACGATGGATTGGTTCAGCATTCCGCATCTTTTGGTCCTGGCGCTGGTGGTGTTCATTTTCTTCGGCCGCGGTCGGGTATCGGATCTGATGGGCGACGTCGCTAAGGGCATCAAGAACTTCCGCGAAGGCCTCAAGGAAGAGAGCAACGACCAACAGCGTCCAAGCCAGCCACCTCCAC
>JAKAVI010000354.1 GCA_021817355.1 Pseudomonadota bacterium
GGTGCGCCAGCACCGAGCTTGGCGGCGGCGGCGAGCCCTTCATCAAGACCGAGGCAACATGAAGGACCAGGTGCCGGCCATCGCGGATGATTCCAACCGGAACGCTACGGCCAATCGGTGTTTCGGCCACAATCCGCGGCAAGGTCCGCGAATCGGGCACCGGCCGGCCGTCATAGCCGATGATCAGATCACCCTTCCGGATCCCGGCCCGCGCCGCCGGACCTCCAGGGGTAACCTCGGCCACCAGCGCCCCTTCGGTGTTCTTCAACCCGAAGCCGGCCGCAAGATCCGGCGTGATGGCCTGGATGCGGACCCCGATATAGCCCCGACGCACCTCGCCGTAGCGGCGCAGTTGCGCCACCACCAGCTTCACCATGTTGGAGGGGATGGCAAAGCCAATGCCGACCGAGCCCCCGCTGGGCGAATAGATCGCCGAATTGACCCCGATCACATTACCGTTCATGTCGACGAGGGGCCCACCTGAATTGCCCCGATTGATCGGTGCGTCGGTCTGGATGAAATCGTCATAAGGCCCGGCATTGATGTCCCGGTTGCGGGCCGAAACGATCCCCGCCGTGACGGTCGAGCCCAAGCCGAAGGGATTGCCGATGGCAATCACCCAGTCACCGATGCGGGCATGATCCGAATTGCCAAACCTCACGAAGGGCAAAGGATGGCGCGCTGACACCTTGAGAAGGGCCAAATCAGTCTTGACATCGCGGCCGATCAGGCGCGCCGGCAGGGACGTGCCATCGTTCAAGGTGACGGTGATGGAATCGGCATCCTCGATCACGTGATTGTTGGTGACGATGAGCCCGGAGGGATCGATGATGAACCCCGATCCGAGCGAGGTCACATGCTGGGGGGCTGCCCGGTTGCGCCCCATGAAGTTCTTGAACAGCTTCTCAAGAGGCGAGCCGGGCGGCAGATCCGGCAGGTTCTGATCGCCGACCGCGCTTCCTTTCAACGTCTGTTCGGTGGCGATGTTGACCACGGTTGGCAGCAGCCGCGCCGCAAGATCGGCGAAGCTGTCCGGGGCCGGACGCGCGATGGCATTGCTCGTGCCCAAAAGGGGCAGGGCCGGACAGGCAATGAGCAGCATTGCGGCAAACGCGCTGGCCAGCAGCCTGCGCGGCGGCGCAACCAATGCGGTGACGAATGCTAGGCGCATGAGGGACCTCAAACAGCGAATCAGTAACCGTCCTGCCAGTCTAGGCAAGAACACGCCAGGGGGAGCCTTTGGTACCGGATATGGCGACAGATCGTGAGGAAATTGCGGCAAGATGGCCAGGATGTCCAAGCCTTCCCATCGGCATTTTCGCGCGGGTCAGCTCTTTGCGGCCCACATGGGCGCGCCCCCATCCTTCGCCGACACCAGGGACGAGGGCACGGAAGACCTAATGTTTTGTCTCCTGGGGTGCGGCCGACGGCAACCGCTCGAAATAGCGGAAGAACGGGCTCGAGGGGGAAAGGACAAGGCGCGTGCTGCCATGGGCGAAAGCGCGGCGATAGGCCCGCATCGAACGGTAGAAGGCGAAGAATTTCGGGTCCTGGCCATAGGCTGCACCAAGGATTTTGGTTTTTTCGGCATCGCCCTGACCGCGCAGGATGTCGGCCTCCCGCCGCGCCTCGGCGAGGATCACCGTCACTTCGCGGTCGGCACGGGCCTTGATGCGCTGTTCGGTTTCCTGGCCTTCGGCGCGGAAATGGGCAGCCTGGCGTTCGCGTTCGGTCTGCATGCGCTTGTAGATCGCGTCGGAGTTCTGCTCGGGAAGATCAGCCCTGCGAATGCGCACATCCACCACACGAACACCGAAACCTGCGGCATCGGTGTTCATGTTGCGGGTAATATCCTGCATCAGCGCCGCGCGCTGCGCCGAGAGGACGACACTGAGATCCTTGGAGCCGAGGACGCGACGCACATTCGACGACAGAAGCGGCGCCAGGCGCACAGAGGCAGTCTGCTCATCGGTCAGGGACTGATAAAACAGCAGCGGATTGGTCACGCGATAGCGGGCGAAGGCATCGACCACCATGCGTTTCTTGTCAGCCGCGATCACCTCTTCAGCCGGCGCATTGAGCGCGAGCAGCTGCTTGGGAAGATAAACCACCTCCTGCACGAAGGGCAGTTTCACGTGCAGCCCTGGGGTTGATACCACCCGGATGGGTTTGCCAAACTGCAGCACCAGAACCTGCTCGGTCATGCTCACGGTAAAGACGCTGGAAAGGCCGATGATGGCAAGGACTGCGACCACGGCACCAAGGACTAAGGGAGCGTGCCTGTTCATTGTCCATCCACCCGTGCAGGTTGGGCTGCCGCCGCCCCTTCGCTGACGCTGACCGTGGGGCGCGCGGGCCGGCGCTGCGCCTTCAGGGCTGGCAGCGGCAAGTAGGGCACCACGCCAGAGCGGGCCGCCGCAGGATCGATGATGATCTTGGGGGTGTGCGCCAGAATGGACGACATGGTTTCCAGATAGATGCGCTGACGCGTCACTGCGGGCGAAAGACGATAGGCCGCAAGCACCGAGAGAAAGCGATTGGCCTCGCCGCTGGCCTCGGCAATAGCCTGCTGCTTGTAGGCGATCGCGTTCTGGACGATCTGGGCGGCACGGCCGCGCGCTTCGGGAATAACCTGATTGGCGTAGGTTTCGCCGCGATTGCGCATGCCCTCCTGATCGGCACGGGCGGCCTGGACGTCACGGTAGGCGGCAATAACCTGATCTGGCGGATCGGCTTTCTGCAATTGCACCCGGGTGATCGTGACCCCCTCGCCATAGGTATCGAGGGTCTTTTGCATCAGGCGCCGCACGGCAACCTGAATGGGACCCCGGTCCTCGGTGAGGATAGGCTCAAGCGCCGTCTCGCCAACGATTTCACGCATGGCACTTTCGGCCACCGCCTTGATGGTGCCTTTGGGATGCTGGACATTAAAGAGATAGTCCGCCGCATTCTTGATCGCCCAGTACACCGTGAAGTTGATGTCGACGATGTTCTCATCGCCGGTCAGCATCAGACTTTCACTTGGCAGATCGCCGTTCTCGCCCGCACCGATGTTAATCTGGTGCTCGACCGTGACCTTGGGCGTTTCCACCGTCTCGATCGGCCATGGCAGGTGATAATTGATGCCAGGGGCTGTGCGCGCCACGAATTGGCCAAAGCGCAACACCACGCCTTGTTCGTCCGCGCCCACCGAATAAATCCCAGAGAGCAGCCAGAGCACAACAAGAACAAGGCCTGCAAGGG
>JAKAVI010000075.1 GCA_021817355.1 Pseudomonadota bacterium
GAGGGACCTGCCGGTGCCCTCAGGCTATCCGGGGAGTCTCGAGAAAATTGACGAGATCCTGTCAGGCAAACCCCGTCATTGGCGCGAGTGGTGGACGGGCGAGCGTATCAGCTGCTTTGAGGCGCCACCTGACTTTGTTCCACGCAATCTCACCGTCGATCAACTGCGCGAAATCGATGCGCGCATTCATGTCAAGAACGAGCTGATCGATGAGGCCATTGCGCGCGTGATGAACGCTTTGAGCAAGCGTGGCTGGGATGCGCGCACCGACGTCATATTCACCACCGATCATGGCGAGTTTCAGGGCGATTTCGGGCTTCTGTTCAAGGGCCCCCATCATGTCACGAGCCTGATGCAGTTGCCGATGATCTGGCGTCCGGCGCCCTGCGCGGGCGTTGCCCCGGCAAGCGTTTCAGCACCCGTCGGCCAAGTTGATCTGGCCTCGACTTTCTGCGCCATTGCAGACCTCGCGCCGGCCCCCTGGATGGAGGGGCAGCCCTTACCCCGCAATGCCGCGGAAGGCGCCGACCGCACCGGAGTATTTACGGAATGGGACTCGCAGTTTGGTGACCTCTCCATCAGCCTGCGCACCCTCTACCGCGATGGCTGGATTATCACCCGTTATGATGCGTCCTCGATCTATGACGGCACGGAGGGCGAACTCTACGATCTCAAGAACGACCCGCTGCAGTGGCGCAATCTATGGAACGAACCTGCTGCCGCTGCGATCAAGGCTGATCTGCTCGAGGATCTGCGCCATCGTACCCCGCCCCTGCGCGCTCCAAGGGCTGAGCCCTACGCCAGCGTCTGAGCGGCCCCTTGGGATCTCAGGCAATGCCGATCAGCTTGTGCGTCTGCAGGCTGAGACGCCACAGCGGATGGGCCTGACAATAAGCGACCGCCGCAGCGACATTGGCCTGCTGCTGCGGACCGTCCATTGGCTGCAGGAAGAAATGGCGAAATCCGAGGGTACAAAAGCGCTCCGGAGGGGCGTCGGCCTGGGGAAACACCAGCTTCAGTTCGTCACCTTCGCGCAGCATCAAAGCGGCGTCGGATTTAGGGCTGACACAGATCCAGTCAAGCCCAGCAGGCGCCGCCTGCGTCCCATTGGTCTCCACCCCGACTTCGAAGCCCTTGGTATGAAGGGCCCTAACCAGATCTTCGTCCAGCTGCAGCAGGGGCTCGCCCCCGGTGCAGACCACATAAGGCCGGCCGCCGCCCGGCCAGGCTGCAGCCACCGCCTCGGCAAGCAGGGCCGGGCTCGCGAAGCGGCCCCCGCCCACCCCGTCGGTGCCGACAAAATCGGTGTCACAGAAACGGCATATCGCCTTCGCCCGATCGGCCTCCCGCCCCGACCACAGATTGCAGCCGGAAAAGCGCAGGAATACCGCGGCCCGTCCGCTCTGGGCTCCTTCCCCCTGCAGGGTGTAATAGAGTTCCTTGACCGAATATGTCATGACGCGGACATACGCCGTTTGCCACCGATCGCCAAGCATGCTTGCCTTCGGCCGGTGGCTGCGACACCTTCTGGGACCTGCAACAAAGGATACGCATCTTGATTGGAATGGCTGTCAGCGGCACGGGCCTCTTCACCCCGCCATACGCGATTTCAAACGACGAGCTGGTTGAAAGCTTCAACGCCTATGTGCGGCACCATAACGCGGCACATCACAGCGCGATTGCCAGCGGCAGCATGGCCGCGCTGGCCGAGTCCTCGAGCGAATTCATCGTCAAGGCCTCCGGAATCAAGAGCCGCTACGTGATGGACAAGAGCGGCGTGCTCGACCCCGCCATCATGTGCCCGCGCCTTGCGGAGCGGCCAGACAGCGCCCTGTCCGTGCTTGCGGAAATCGCGGTCGCAGCAGCCCGCGATGCACTCAAGGCTGCGGACCGTACGCCCAGCGATATCGACGGGGTACTGGTCGCCTGTTCCAATCTGCAGCGAGCCTATCCCGCCATCGCGATCGAGGTTCAGGATGCACTTGGCATCGACGGCTTCGGGTTTGACATGAATGTCGCCTGTTCCTCGGCGACATTCGGCCTTCAGGCCGCTGCCGATATGGTGGCTGCCGGTCATGCCCGTGCCATCCTCGTCTGCAACCCGGAAATATGTTCCGGACATCTCAATTTTACCGATCGCGACAGTCACTTTATTTTCGGCGATGTGGCGACCGCTTTTGTCGTGGAAGCCGCTGATCGGGTGCATAGTCACAACGCCTGGCAGATCGTCTCCACACGCCTCAAGACCAAGTTTTCGAACAATATCCGTAATAATTTTGGCTTTTTGAACTGCGCCGCCCCCGAAGGGATCGGAAATCGTGACAAGCTTTTCGTTCAGGAAGGGCGAAAGGTTTTCAAGGAAGTCGTTCCCATGGTCAGCGAGCTCATCCTCGCCCACCTGTCCGACAACAGCATCGCCCCCTCAAGCCTGCGGCGGCTGTGGCTGCACCAGGCCAACATCAACATGAACGAACTCATCGCCCGCAAGGTCCTTGGCCGCGATCCATTGCCCGAGGAGGCGCCATGTATCCTCGATGAATACGCCAATACGAGTTCAGCCGGTTCGATCATCGCCTTCCACAAGCACAGCGCCGATTTGCGTGCCGGCGATTATGGCCATTTGTGCTCGTTCGGCGCGGGCTATTCCGTGGGCAGCGTGATCCTGCGCAAGTTATAGTCGGATCAAGACTGGCGGTCAGAGACATCGCTGCCGCACGGCGTCAACGGTCACGCACCTTGCTCGCGCTAATGCATCAAAAATAGCGGCAGCGCCGAATGGCTGACGACATGGCGCGTGACCCCGCCAAATATCAACTGCAACAGCCTGGTGTGGCCATAACCTCCCAGCACCAGAAATCCGGCACGCGAAGCCGCAGCGCTTTCCAGCAGCACTTCGCCGACGGGCCGAGCCCCAGCCTCGATGGTACGATGTTCGGCCCGCACCTCGTGGAGCTTCAGATATTCGCAGACCTCGCCAAATTCCTGGGGGGCAGACCCCTGAAAGATAGTGAAGACTTCCACGAATTCCGCCCGCTTGAGATACGGCAGTGCCGCCGTCAGCGCCCGTGCGCAGGCAAGGCTGCCGTCCCATCCAATGGCAATATGGCGCGCAAAATCCTTGGGTGGCACATGGGCGCTCAAAAGCACCGGCCGGCCGGTCTGCATAAGCGTCGCATCAAACGCCTCGGCCAGGCCCGGCTTTTCAGACGGGCCCAAGGGGCCAAACACCACCAT
>JAKAVI010000314.1 GCA_021817355.1 Pseudomonadota bacterium
ACCTACCAAATCATCCCTTGCCCGATTATGCTCATAGCTCCGGGCGCGGCGCCTATGGTGATGTCGTACGAGAGATCGATGACATCGTTGGCCGGCTTATTGCCAAGCTGCGTGCTCTTAGTCTTGAAGACGATACCCTGGTCATCTTTACTTCGGACAACGGCCCCTGGTTCGAAGGTAGTGCCGGACGCCTGCGTGATCGCAAAGGGGGGGCCGGCTACGATGGTGGCTATCACGTACCGTTTGTGGCCCAGATGCCAGGTCACCTGCCACAAGGCGTTGCCGTCACTTCTATCGCCATGGCTATTGATCTGCTGCCGACCTTCTGCAGGCTTGCCGGTAAGCCGGTACCCGCGACTCGGCTCGATGGTCGCGACATAACTGAAGTGCTGCTGTCAGGAACAGCCTCGCCGCATGACGAAGTACTCCTCTTCGACAATGAAATAGTCGTTGGCATTCGTACGCAGCGATGGAAATACATCGATACCTCATATTACCGCGGTATTCGCATGCCGCTGGCGCGAATGGGATATGACCAGCTTTACGATTTGAGCGCTGACCCAGGAGAAAATTACAATGTTGGTGCGGACTTCCCAGATGTCCTCGCCGATATGCGCGCCAGAATGAAGCGTGCAAAGGCGGAATTTGCTCCCCTTAAATCCAAGGAAATTCCACCCGTCTTCGCCAAGCTAAGAAATTTGCTTGCCCACTTGCAGGACTGATCCCGTGACGTCTTATACAACCAGAGGGCTTTGATGACCGATTTGTCGCCACCGCGAAAAGGTGCCAGTGAAAGCGAAATTGTCGCCTTTGTGGCCGCAGTGATCGCTCGAGCCACCCTCGCCGAAAAGGTCGCCATGATGTCGGGCAAGGGTTTCTTCGAGCTCTATCGTGAGGGGGGAGGCGTTTGGGGCGCTCATCCTTATCCAGCCGGCAGTGGCGTTGAGCGGTTTAGTGTGCCGCCACTTTACTTCACGGATGGGCCGCGTGGAGTGGCACGGGGGCAATCAACGTGCTTTCCCTGCACAATGGCGCGCGGAGCCAGCTTTGATCCGGACCTTGAATACCGCATTGGTCAGGTCATGGGCATCGAGGCCCGGGCGCAGGGTTGCAATCTTTCGGGGGCGGTGTGCATCAACCTTCTGCGTCATCCAGCCTGGGGGCGCGCGCAGGAAACCTATGGGGAAGACAGCTGGCATCTGGGCGTGATGGGTGCTGCCCTCGGCACAGGTATTCAGGTTCATAATGTTATCGCCACGGTCAAACACTTTGCACTAAATTCCATGGAAAATGCCCGCTTCAGGGTCAATGTCCGGATCGATGAGCGTGTGCTGCATGAAATCTACCTACCACACTTCAAGTACGTGCTGGATGCGGGTGTGGCCAGCGTGATGAGTGCCTATAACAAGGTCAATGGTGAGTATTGCGGACAGAACCGGTATCTACTCAGTGATGTTCTGCGGGCGGAGTGGGGCTTCGATGGCTTCGTGCATTCAGACTGGATTCGTGGCGTCTATCAGCCTTATGGTGCTGCCGCGGGACTTGATATCGAAAATCCCGAGCCGATGGTATTTGGCCCGAAGCTTCTGTCTGCTGTAGAGGCCGGCACGATTGAGCCGGAGGTCATAGATCGGGCGTGCAGACGCATTCTGCTCACGCAATATCGCTACGCGGCAGCGGAGGATCCGCTCGTAGACTACCCATTATCATTGGTAGCAAGTCCGGAGCACTGTGCGCTTGCCTGTGAGGCGGCAGAAAAATCTGCAGTTCTTCTGGAGAACGATGGCATTTTACCGCTGACCCGTGACAGCGTTAAGAAGCTTGCCGTTCTGGGTCGGCTGGCCGATTGCAAGAATACCGGCGACAATGGATCGAGCCGGGTTCATGCTCCTTACTGCATAACCCCTCTCTCTGGTCTTCAATGCTACCTCGGAGAGGACGCAATCCTCACGGCCGCCGAGGATGATTTGGACGGTGCTCGCCGGGCGGCTCTTGCTGCAGATGCGGTTGTCGTTGTCGCCGGCTATACCTATGAAGACGAAGGCGAGTATATTCCAGCAGATGTCGTTACGCAGGTGCCCAGAGCGTCAACTCCTGTACGTAACGCCCCACTGGGTGGTGATCGCACGCTGCTTGAGCTTCCCTACGAACAGCAACAACTGATCGAGGTAGTGGCCGCAACAGGAAAGCCGGTCATCGTGGTGATCGTGGCTGGATCGGCGGTCCTGGTGGAGAGCTGGCGCGGCAAAGTTGCTGCGATCCTGCAAACCTTTTATGCGGGAATGGAGGGCGGTTCGGCCCTCGCCCGTCTTCTCTTCGGTGACGTTAGTCCCTCAGGCAAGCTACCTTTCACCGTCGCATGTCATGCCGATCACTATCCTTTCTTCGATCGCGAGGCTGACGAAATCGAATATGACTACTGGCATGGCTATGCCAAGTTTGATCGTGACGCTATTGCGCCGCGGTACGGCTTTGGCCATGGCTTGTCCTACACGCAGTTTACCTATCGCGCCCTTCGTGCGCGGCGGCTAGGAACCGACATTGAAGTCAGTGTTGCTGTGCACAATGTAGGTGAACGGGGCGCCGCTGAGGTTGCGCAGTTTTACGTCGGATTTCCTGCTGGCGCGCCGGAACGGCCGATCAAGGTATTGCGCGGCTTCAGCCGCGTCAGCCTTCAGCCTGGACAAACGCAGGTCGTACGCGTGCGCATTTCGCTAGCCTCCCTGCGCTGGCGTGATCCCGCGCGACATAGCTGGCGTTTCGAACATGGCTGCTACCGGATCATGGCAGGAGGCTCGTCCCAGAAGTTGATTGAGACCTCGATCGTCCTTTGAACCTCATCACCTCCCGGAGAAGTCGTTTGCTGTCGATCACAGGCCCGGATGGTGACGTCTGTGAGCTGCCATACTGGCGCAAATTGAGCTTCGCATTTGGCGACTTTGCCAACAATCTCTATTTTACGACGGCAAGCTTCTTTCTTCTTTATTATTACACCGATTATCTTGGTCTGACGCCGGCCGAGGGTGGCTGGGTGTTTGCGGTTGCGTTGATCTGGGACGCGATTTTTGATCCCTTTATGGGCTATTTAGCCAACCGGACCAGCTCCGCGTGGGGCCGCTATCGTCCGTACCTGCTGTTTGGCGCCGTCCCTCTGGCCCTAAGCTGGATCCTGATATTTGTGCCTACCGGACTTAAGGGGCCCCACCTACTGCTCTTCGCCCTCGTCGCC